>CAINEX010000001.1 GCA_903847935.1 uncultured Spartobacteria bacterium
ATATTACGGAAGGTGATGTTTTGGTACATCGGGGTCAATTCCGTCACATCGTTGGAGGGATAGGTCGCCGCATCCGTGGAGGTAAGATTTTTCAAATCCCTGAATTTCTTATCTTTTGCATGGTAGGATCCGTAAATCAGAATCGGCGTACCCACATTCGTCATGCGCAAATTATTATAGATCAGGTCGTGGACAAGACCTCCGCGATCTCGGTCAGATTTAATGCGGATGCCATATTCGGTATTGTTGAACGTGCAATCTGTGACCGTGATATTGGACACCCAACCCTGGGTGTAGCTTCCAATGGAAAGTCCGTGCCCCGTACCGTAGGTGCAATTGGTGATCAGCACGTTCCCCGTGTGGCCGCCGCATGTAAAATTGTCGTCCCCCACACTCACGTTGCAGTCCCGGATAAGAATATTATTCCCGCTGACATCGCAGGCATCGGTATTATGGCTGGGAGTGATCGGGTCCGTGGATGAGGGTGCCTTGATTGTAACGCCACGTACGGTCACATTATCCGATCGGACAGCGATATGAAACATCGGTGAGTTTTGCAGATGTACCCCTTCGATCAGCACCCGATCGCATTTACTGAGTTTGATCATGATGGGGCGTTTGATTGTTTTGTCGGTTTTCGCGAAGGGCCACCAATCTGCCCCCTGACCATCAATCGTTCCGCTTCCGCTAATTGCCACATCATGCAGATTTTCACCACTGATAAAATTAAACGCACCATTGGAGAGAGGTGGGTATTGCTTCATTGGTAACATTTTGACGATCGCTCCTTCTTTGAGCCGCAGGTTGACCTGACTCGCAAGCACGACCGGACCGGAGAGATAAGTGCCTGCTGGAATCTCGACAATACCTCCACCCGCACGAGCGGCCGCATTGATGGATTCCTGGATTGCCTTTGTCTCAACTCTCACCCCATTGCCGATCGCGCCATAGTCTTTGACGTTGAAAACCTTGGTCGGAATAATTGGCTGCGTGGGATTCACGACTGCAAAGGCGACTTGAAGCGATGAAGCATACAGCAGGATCTGGAGTAACCCCGATTTTTTCAAATCCCGAATAAATCGACCAAATGGACTGCAAAGCATCAGTTCGTAGGGGTAGGGGTTCATTTTGGAACACTTTCTTGATACCTTAAGAAGGCTTTTTTAAGCAACTTTCCCCAAACCTAACTTTCGAACCTGTGATTTGGGTTCGATAAAAACTAAGAAACAGGTTGCGAACACTTCCATCGTCTCCACTATTATATCTGATGAGAATGCTGAAACAGAATACACTCAGGTTGGGAGTACTCTCTTCTGCTTGTCTCTCGTTACTTATGATTTTCACGGTTCGTGCGGCCACCCTTGTGGACTTCTCGACAAGTTTTGGTTCCTTTGAGGTACAACTTTACGATGACCAAACCCCCGCGACGGTGGCCAACTTCCTCGCGTATGTGGAGAACAACCTCTACGACAACACGATCATCCATCGGAGCATTCCGGGATTCATTATTCAAGGCGGGGCCTACTCCCTTTCAGGGAGTCAATTGACTCCCGTGCCCACTTACGCTCCCATTCAGAACGAAGCGGGGATTTCCAACGTGCGAGGAACCATTGCCATGGCCAAGGTAAGCGGCGATCCCAACAGCGCCACGAGTCAGTGGTTCTTCAACTTGAGTGATAACTCCGCCAATCTTGATGCTCAGGATGGAGGCTTCACAGTCTTCGGCCAGGTTATAGGAGACGGAATGTCCGTTGTAGACGCTATGGCCGGGGTGCCAACTTATGACGCCTCACAGTATCTCGGAGGGGATTTCACCGATCTGCCGCTCCTGAACCCCGCCCTCACGCCCGATAATCTGGTAATGATTAATAGTATCGTGGTGGTGCCTGAACCTTCACCCTACGCACTCTTTTCTATCGGGCTTGCAGGAATGATGCTCATGCCAGCAGGACGCAGAAAAGCGTCACTCACTTCTTTGACCTGAATCCTCCAAACTTCTGATCCTGCCTCCCAACCAGCAGAGGAGAATTATCCCAATGGGCACGAGAGCAACACCCATGAGGAAAACAGGCACATAGCTGGTTCGGCTCAACAAGGGAACCAGCCAGGTACTGAAGAGAAGGACTCCCAGCACGGCGCTCATGCCACTGATGCCCGCTACAGTCCCGACTGATTTCCCAGAGTAGAAGTCGCTCGGAAGAGTCTGGATGTTGTTGATCATGACCTGAAAGCCACAGAGGACCAATGCCATGGCCAGTACGGCGATCCAGGGCTTGCCGGCAAAAGCCGCCAAAATAAACCCGGGAAGCGTCATCCCCCCGCCAATGACGATGGCCTGCTTACGGGCCCGATCAACGCTCCATCCCAGACTCATCTTGTGACCCGAATACCATCCCCCAAACAGACTTCCAATCACCGCCCCGAGATAAGGCACCCAGGCGAACATCCCGATCTGCTTCACGTCGAAGCCAAAGCGCTCCGCTAGGTAAATGGGAAGCCAGTTCACGAAAAGCCACCAGATGGGGTCGATGAAGAATCGAGAGAGGAGGATAGCCCAGGTCTGCGGATAAGAGAGGGCCTGACGCCAGTTCAGACCGGGTGAGGACGTGTCGTTCGGAATATACCCTTCACTCGATGATCCCCCCGCAGATGCGCCTTCGAGGATAAGAGCCCGCTCCTCCGGGGAAATCCAAGGGTGACTCCGGGGACCCGAGCGTGCCAAACACCACCATGGGATAATCCAGAGGAGTCCCATGGCACCGATGACGGCAAACGTGGCTCTCCAGCCAAGCCATAAATAGAGCAGGGCAATCGCCGGCGCGGATACGACTGCACCCAAAGATGCCCCGGCATTGAAGATCCCCTGCGCGAGCGCCCTCTCGTGGCGGGGGAACCACTCGGCAACGGCCTTGGTCGCTCCGGGCCAGTTGCCTGCTTCGCTGAAGCCGAGTAATCCCCTTGCCATAAGAAGCCCCGACATACTGCGAACCAAGCCGTGAAGAGCGGCGGCCGTGGACCAGACCGCGATGGTACAAACAAAGCCGATCCGTGTTCCCACCCGGTCAAAGAATCGCCCCGAGAATGCCTGGCCGAAGGCATAGGCGACCATGAAAACGGAAATGATGGTTGCATAGGCCTCCTTGGAGAGATGCGTCTCCCTCGACATCGCGGGCCACATCACCGCAAGAGAGGACCGGTCGATGTAGTTGATGACGGTAGCTACCCCGATCAGCGAGATAATCAACCATCTCAGGCGAGTGCGAAGAAGCATGGGAGGAAGCGTTTCGGGGGCGATCAGAGGGCTTTTCGGGGACTCAATACCCCGCGATCAAACTCGTGTCCCTACATCTTGGTGCTTGGACAGGAAATCCCGCCGCATGGGTGAGAAGAGATCGATCACCACCGAGTCCTCCAGGGCCACCGAGCCATGCTCCACTCCCGGGGGAATGTAGTAGAAATCCCCCGCCCCGAGCACCCGGGACTCTTCGCCGATCTGCACCTGAACGGATCCTGATCGGACAAAAGCCGCTTGCACATGAGGATGCGCATGCAGAGCACCCACAGCCCCCTTCTTGAATTCCAGGTAGACTGCCATGAGCTGATCTCCATAGGCCATGATCTTGCGACGCACGCCACCACCGAGATCCTCCCAAGCTATCTCCTCAAACCGGATATAAAGCTGCTCTTTGTGAACGAACATCGGCGGGGAGCTATTCTTTGACAATCTTCGCGGGCCCAACCCAGGAGAATGTCTTCTCATCCGCCTTCACCAAGTGCTTGGCAGAGGGGTCGGGCGAATCGTTGGCGATCAGAAGAGTCCATCGGATCCCCCTCTCACCGGTGATCCGGACCACGGTCCCCTCACCCGTGGAGGCAAGCACCATTACGCTCCGAATAACGGGGAAACTCCCGGAGGTGCTTTCCTTGGCACCGTCAAAGGAGCCGTGGGGTTCGATAGCGGAGGCGAAGACATGGTTGGTGGCTTTCTGGCGGAGGATAATCGCCGGTTCATGACGCAGGTTGAAGTTCGGATCATTCGCACCGATCCTCGTGAAGAAGACTTGCGTCGAGGGATCCGCCGCAGAGGTGATGGTGTAGTAGCGGTTCCCATCGAGCCATGTGAAGCTGAGCGATCCGGCCTTCTCCGTGCTCTCCGTGATTGCTCCCTCGGACTCCACCCAAAGGTGCTGGTAGCCGTTGCCCTCACCAAGGGGATGCTGCTCGGTCAGGTGAGGAGTCCGTGTGAGATTGCTCTCCATAAACTGCCCCATGAAATGGAAGGGGTAATCGTACAGATGCTCCTTCTCCGAAGAGAGGCGGAAGACATCAAGGATGACGGGGTGATCGAGTGCCTTGTCCCTGACCATCGCCACAGTCCGCCTCATGGCAACTCCGGGCACCGCCGTGGTATCCGTGGCGCTCATGACCTGGAAGTCGGGGTCCGGAGTCTGGAAAAACCCCTTGGCGGAATGGAGGCTCTTGGCGGTGTTGTAATTGCCGCTGTAGTGAGAAGATTCATCCACAACGACCGTATTGTGGGCGATCGTCTGCTTGGCGTAAGTTTCATTCTCAGGGAGGTAGCGCCCCCCAAATTTCTGTTCCACGTTCACGAACCGGACGGATCCGTAATCAGTGAGAATTTCTCTGCCCTGATCGTAATATTCGAGCGCCAGCTTGTCATAATGACCATGGCCCATACCGAGCGATGTGTACTTCATCACGGCAACCGAGAGATCTTTGCCCAATCCAGATCGAAGGATTCCGATACCTCCCCCGCTGCCTTCAGGGCCATCGGAATACTCCACACTCGCATAAGGAAATGGAGGCGGATTGGGAGTTGCGGCGAGGGCCAGAGCGACAACCTGTCCGGCAAGATCAAGGGAGACCCTTCCTTCCGCGAGCACGATGGAGAGCAGGGAGGGATCGTGTCCGTAGCGGGTGTAGGCTTCGTTTACTGGTAAGATGACAGAACCGCTTCGGTAGTTCATCTCTTTCATGGAGTCATTCAGGGGGAAAAAGTTCCCCTCGGAATCGGTCTGCTGAAGAAGAGCAAAGAGCGATTTCCTAAGGATCTCTCCATGCCGCTCGAACACCTTCAGTTCCGGTTGATTATTCTGAATTACCTCGGCAAAGATGAAAAACGGCATGAGGGCGTAGCGCGCGTAATAGGGGCCCTCGCAATAATATCCGTCCGGCGAGAAAAGCTCCTCCATCTGTCGGAAGAACCCAGCGGAACCATCCATCTTGGTTCCGTACAGGGCCTTCTTCACGATGGACTGGTCTCCCATGACGTAACCGGCCATCCCGACGGCGGAGACAAACCACGTGGCATGATTGTGCATGATATTGAATTCTTTCCCGTGAATCTCGCTGATGAATTGCACCATGGGACGGAAGATGTTGGTTTCAAATCGCGTCCGTTCCTCAGGGGACAGTGTCTCATAGATGCAGTCGTAAGCCTGGCTCACATCGACAAGCCAGTTTGCCTCATTGAGCGGTTGCCAGAAGAGTCGTCCGGGATTGTTCTCCTTGGATGCCGGATGGACTCCCAACGTCGGATAAAGTTTCGCATAGCTCTCCAGACGCGCCTTCACGAAGGCGGCGTACCGGGTATCCCCCGTAACCTGATAGAGAAATCCGGCATTCCTCATCTCGGACTCGTTGCGGGCATGACGTTGCTGCGTCGGTCCGGAGGCATCCTTCGGAACCGGAACATCCGGAGAATCATTAAGAATCTTGTCGAGGGAGGCCTTGGTCTCCGCCAAGGAGGCATCAAAGAGAGGTGCCTTGCCGAGGTTGGCTCGTATCAAGGCAACTCCATCGGGGGTAAGCATCAGGCGGGGATGCTGCGCCGGTGCCAGAGAAGTCGGATCCCCCATGGCAAGCGGGGGAAAGGTCGCAAGTGATGCAAGCCCAAGGGCCAGCGCAAACAGGTTCTTGATCATTGTTCCGGGGGGGGCGGAATATCGTTGCCGGATTACGAGAAAAAGATGCCTCCGTTGATTTCGACCGACTCACCATTGATGAACGATGATCTGGGCGAGGCAAGGAATGCCGTCAACTCCGCAACTTCCTCGGAAGTTCCTTCACGACCGACCGGCGTCATGGAGGCAACGCGTTCGCGCACCTCGGGCTTAGTGAACGTGTCATGAAATTTGGTTGCGATCATGCCTGGCGAGACCGAGTTGACGCGGATCCGTCGGGAAGCCAGCTCCTTGGCAAGGGCTCGGGAGTAGTTGGCCACACCGGCCTTCGCCGCCGCATAGGCGCTGGCCCCCGGTCCCCCTCCGTCACGTCCGGCCTGGGAGGAGAAGTTGACGATCACGCCGCCATCGGGCATCAGCGGCAAGACCGCCTTGGTAACGAGGAAGACACTCTTGAGATTCAGATCGATGACGGAATCCCAATGCGATTCATCCATGTCCAGAATGGTTTTGCGGGCGATCAGGCCACCCGCAACATTCACCAGGATATCGATCCGACCTCCGAATTCCGCAGAGACCTGATCCACAACCCGGGCGATGTCTGAAGCGATCACAACGTTTCCCTGCACCGCGATGGCCTTCCCCCCCTTGTCCGTGATCTGGCGGACTGTCTCCTCGGCCTCCTCAAGGTTGGAGCGGTAATTCACTGCGACGATGGCGCCGAGTTCAGCGAGCCGTACTGAGACGGCCCGACCGATATCACGGGCACCTCCTGTAACAAGGGCGATTTTTCCGGAGAGTTCGTTACTGGTGGCATTCATGTGGTCGGGATGAGTTATGCAGGGTTACTTGTTTGCTTTCTTTCCGTCAAAGTAGTCCATCAGGGCGAAGACCCGCTCGTTGACCGGCTTCATCATGTCGAGGAGGGTCAGGTAGGGTTGGTAGTCCATGTTCACGATCCCTTTGTTGGAGTCGAGGTTTGAGGGATCCTCCTTGGCCGAACGGGGATCGTTGTCGGCATAACGGAACCAGTGCCATCCCACGCAGTTCTTGGAACGGAGGAGAGCCAGGGTGAAGTTCTGGTAGAAAAGTCCCCTCTCCTTCTGGGTGTGAACCAGGAATCCGGCGCCGCTTTTGTTACCTAATCCCGAGTCCATTCCCTTGGCATAGTATTCGGTGATCAGGATCGGGCGTCCCGACTCACGCGCCCAGGTGGCGATCACGTCCTCCTGGGGGGTCCAGGTGTTGTACCAGTTCACCGAGACCACGTCGCAATAGGGGCCGCAGGCGCGGAAGACCTCTGGCACGGGCCGGTCCTCCCCCCAGAATCGGGATCCCAGGAAGAGGTGGTTCGGGTCGTGACGTTTGATCGCGGCAGAGACAACTCGATAGTATCGGTCGAGAACCACCTTGGTGAAGTCTTTCTCGTCCTGAGGCGTCACCTGAGCCGCCGTGGCATTCTTGCCATGGCGCTCCCTGAGCCATGCCGTGGCTGCATCATGACCTGAGTCTCCCTCGGGGAGTTGCAGGTAATTGACAAGCTTCCCCATCACGAAGGTGAGTTCGTTGTCGCTAAAGTAGCCAAGGAGGTAGGGGTCGCCAGCATACGGTTCGATCTTTTCCTTCGCATAGCTGTCACAAAAGGCCTCAAACTTCGGGTGAAAGACGGGGACGCAATCGTTCTGGAACTTCATGTGACCCGTTCCCATCCTTGCCCCAAGCTCGTTCTTTGCAAACGTCGCCATGAAACTCAAGATGACGGTGTAGACGGGTCGGTTCGGTGTCTTGGAAAGCAGCGCATCATCGGACCAACCGCCCGTTCCGTTGAACGAGTATTTCCTTAACAGGGCCATGGTCTCCTTGGCCCAGTTATCCAGATTCCCAAACTTTGCCTGAAGAGCCTGCTTTGCCGCCTCGCCCTGATTGGGCCTCACACCCGCAACCGCGGTGTCGTAAAACTCATGCCCCTCCGGATCGATGAACATCCAACGATCGCCTGGTTTTTCAACTCGAAAATACCCGGTTGCTTTGTGAGTGCGGCCCAAGAGGCCGCCGTAATGATCGAATCCTGCATCCGCAGGCAACGCCGCTGCTCCGGGCCACTGATCGAGAGCGAGCGTTGCACGGGGCTTATACTCTATCTCCTTCTCCCCCACAGCCTGAATGATGATTTCCTTGTCGGGCAGGGGTCTGGCACTTGGGGATTTGGCGCTACTTGGGGCTTCTTGGCCGAACACATTGGCAGCAAGGGCAATTAAAGAAGCAATCAGGAAGGGGTTCTGTTTCATCGGTTTCTGACGTGGCGATACCAGAGGGCGCAACTACGAAATGCCGAGATGCTTCTTGAGGAAGGTGATGACCTCGGGTCCGATGTCACGCTCAAGGGGCTTCTTGGCCTTCGTCGCGGCATATTTGAAGGAGAACGTGTGCCCGGCCTTGTCGAGATAGATGATTTCTGTCACTGCTCCGGCCTTTGTAAGCGCCTCGAAGAGGCTCTGGGATTGGTCTCGGTCAACGGTAGTGTCCTTTCTTCCCTGAAGGATCATGGTCGGGGGAACATCCTTGCGAACATAAGTGATGGGTGACGCCTTCTTCCAATCACTCTCGGTCTCCCCGAAAATCTTCTTCACCTGGGGTTCGACTTCACGGAGTTGTTGTGGGTTTCCTTCCTTGTCTGTCTTTTTCCGGTTGCCGATATCGGTGACCCCGTACATATCAATCACGGCGGAAACATTGTCCGTGAAGCCGGGATAAGGCGAGGTTGGAGCCAGAGAAGCATCACCGGAGGTGTAACCGACCATGAGTGCCAGATGCCCTCCAGCCGAACCTCCAAGGACAGCGATCTTATTCTGATCGATTCCAAGCTCCTTGGCATGGGCCCTGAGATATCGGATGCCGTTCTTGCAGTCTTGGAGATTGAGGGGATATTTGCCCTCTGACTTCATGGCGTAGTTGATGCTGGCAGCAATGAATCCGTTTTCGGCAAGCGTGGACCCGATCTCGATCTCTCTGGCCTGACGCTTGTCCCCACCGGTCCAGCCACCACCATGAATCAACAGAACTGCAGGGGAGAGCGTTCCGGCAGGACGATTTTTGGGAAGATAGAGATCCATTTTTTCCTTTCTGCCTTCGGGCAGATAGGAAACGTCGCCGCGGGTCTCCACACCGGCGGGAGGATTCAGAAACTCGTTGACCTCAGAAGTCGACGTATCGGAGGCAGCTGAAACTGCTGATGGATCTGGAGACTGGCCGGACATCGAGGGCGCCGGACTCTGTGACCATGCAGAGAGAACTGACAGGAACAGGATCATCGTAAGCGCGAGGGGAGATTTCATAGGTGAATGCATTTTAGGGGATTACAGATCGGTGATGGGTTGATGTCGTGGCACTAGAATCTTCATGATGCTCCATGCCGTGAGGTAACTCAGGGCACAGATGACAAACATGATGAAGTAGGCGTGCTGGGGATTGTCCTTGAACGTGTCGGTCAGGGTTCCCGAGAGCTTGAGGATAATCACCCCGCCCAACCCTCCCGCCATAGCTCCAATACCGGTCACTGATCCAACCGATTTTTTTGGAAACATATCCGAGACAGTCGTGAAGAGGTTGGCCGACCAGGCCTGATGGGCAGCGGCACCGATGCAGATGATTGCCACAGCAAACGTCGAGGCAAGTTGGCCAAAGTGGCCCACGTTGGCAAAATACTGAGTGGTCAAAACGCTCAACGGGCAAAGGGCGATCAGAAACATCGCCGTCATGCGGGCCTGATAGGTCGGCATACCACGCTTCATCAGCGTGAGTGGGATGCTACCACCATAGATGCTGCCGACGATCGCCACTCCGTAGACAATGAACGTCGGGATCATCACTTCATGCTTGGTCATGCCGAACTGCTTCTTGAGGTAATCCGGAAGCCAAAAAAGATAGAACCACCAGATGCCGTCAGTCATGAATTTTCCAAAGAAGAAAGCCCATGTCTGAGGATAGCCGAGAACTCCGGTTTTGGGGGCATCGCCAGCGACTCCCGATCCCATGGATCCCTCCCGGATCGCAATCATATCATGCCAGCGGCGGGTCAGCGCGGAGAGACTTGCTAGAAGGGCTATGGAACCCGTTGTTCCATAGAGAGCTATGGCCGTCGTGTGATCCAGGCTGGGGAACATCGTTGAGATGAAGTAGATGAACAATCCCAAGAAAAGGATCATGACATGCAGCCCGATACACCCGGCGAGCGACATCCGGCCAGAGAACGAAAAGAGGGTCGGGGAGAGTTTCTTCCCCAATCGGTCATCTTGCACAACCTGCTCCTTGGTTTCCTCCTGATCAGCGTTGATGAAATCATACTCGGCCTTCGAAAGACGCTTCTCCTTTGCGGGCGGGTTGTAGAGCCAAAACCAGAAGATCAGCCAGAAGAAGCCGACCGCACCGGTGAGAATGAAAGCCATCTTCCAGCCATGCTCATCACCGAAATGAATCAGGCACCAGGGAACAAAGAGCGCGGCAATCATGGCGCCCACATTGGATCCTGAGTTGAAGATCCCGGTGGCAAGAGCCCGCTCGCTCTTGGGGAACCACTCGGCCACGGTCTTGATCGAGGCCGGGAAGTTTCCTGCTTCGCCTATTCCGAAGAGACTTCTGACGATCATGTGCGCCGCGGTCAGGCTTCCCACAAAGGCATTGGCAATCCCGAAGAGCGACCAGACCGTCAGGGAAAGAGCGAGCCCGATCTTGGTGCCGATCTTATCGATAATCACACCGGCGAGAATCGTCATCGTGGCGTAAAATGCGGTAAAGACCGCGGTCACGTTCGCATAATCGGAATTTGTCCATCCGAAACCACCCGCGGCCGTGGGCGAACAGAAAAATTCCTTCAGATAGCTGATGACCTGTCGATCAAGGTAATTGAACGTCGTGGAGAAGAAGAGAAGGCCGCAAATGATCCAGCGGTAACGGGTCATGCCCGCAGGGCGTTGCAATATGGGTTCCTGGGTGGGCATGGGCATAATTTGGTCAGGGATTTATCAGCTGATCACTGATTCTGTGAGGCGACCTTCCATTCCCTTTCCATCACGGGACGCATTACCGAGATCATTCCCTTGTAACCCTCGGGGGTCATGTGAAGTTTATCGGCCACATAGCACTCCATGCGCGCCTCGCCTGAGGGAGTTTCCAAGGGGGGATTCACATCCACGTAGGAGACTCCGGGAGTTGAGGAAGCGATGGCCACAAGCCCCTTGTTTACCTCATCCACCACGGCGAGATATCCAGCCTGACGCTTCTGGGGAGCCTTGATAACCGAGACCAAGACGATCCGTGCCTTCGGCAGGGCGACCTGTGTGCGTGAGATCCATTCCTTGGTCTGCTGAAGAATTTTTTCGGGAGGCAACTTGCCGTTAATGTCATTACTCCCGCAATACCAGACCACTAGGCCGGGTTTGGATGACGGGACGATCTGGTCGAAAAAGTAGATTTGATCGGCCGTGCGGGATCCTCCGAATGCCCTGTTCGTGATGGGAAGGGGGGCAAAATCGTTGGTACAGGTATCCCATTTCCGGAAAATACTGCTTCCCACCATCAGGATCCCTCCGGGGGGAGGAGTTGGAGACTGTGCGAACTTGAGCACCTCAGTGGTATATTTATGAGGGGTTGCCGAGGGAGCAGGTGTCGGGGAGGCACCGACTGCCTGCCCAGCGTCTGAGGCAGATAATGATGACAGCAGTAATACCATCACAAGGGCAACGAAACCTCGGGCTGTTCTGTTCATGTTCAAGCGGGGGGATATGTGCTAAATAGCACGGGGTAGAAAAACGAATAGGTTAGGATTAAAAAATAAAAAAACGCGTCTGACAAAACTTCTTTCACTTGAGTGAGGGAAGCCATCGCGCAACATGAATAAGCTTTGAACGAGCGACTCATTCGCGGAATCTAAAATCATGGTCGAAACGTCCGGTTATCCCTTAAAAATCACCTTGATGCTGGTTTTTCTTTCCACACTCTTCGGATCCTGCAAGAGGGAGGCTTATGAATCCCCGGCCTATCGAATCGAAAAAACGCAGGGTGATTTTGAAATCCGCCGGTATCCCGAAAGTACCCTCGCCACCACCTCCATGAAACAACGTGGCGCGGATGGCTCCTTCATGCGCCTCTTCCGTTTCATCTCAGGACGCAACGAGCAATCGGAAAAAATCTCCATGACCGTCCCCGTACTCATGAGTGGGGTGGAATCGGGAACGATGAGCTTTGTTGTTCCCAAGAAGATCGCCCTCAAGGGGGTCCCGCGCCCCGCTGATCCTTCCGTCAGGATCACCACCATGCCGGAGGGAGATTATGCCACGTACCGGTTCTCCGGACGGGCGGGCACTCTTCAAAACGAGGCTGCTGCCAAAAAATTATCCCTCTGGATCAGTGAACGGCATCTTGTCACGGAAGGCGCTCCGATGTTTGCCTCCTACAATCCTCCATGGACCCCGGGATTCATGAGGCGCAACGAGGTGCTGATCAGAATCAATGGGTGCAATCCAGCAATCCCCTGATCCCGGCATGCATCTCTGGCTTGCTCCCCATGATGCCAGAGTTCGCGCCCTGCGGGCGAAGGGAGAACTGGAGTATGGGCATGCACGCACACCCTTCGGTGAATGCGCGATCCTGAAATCAAGGGAATATCTGCTGGCCCTCTATTTCGGGGAACATTCGCAGCCACTGATTGCCTCCTTCAAAGCAAAGTGGCCGACATCAATCCTGCGTCATGCATCGGAGGCAGATGAAATGATTCCGCGTCTCTTCGATCAATCTCCCGCTATTCCCCTGATGGCAATCGGAACGCCTTTTCAACTCACTATTTGGGAATGCCTCTGCCGCATCAGTGCTGGCACCACAGCAACCTACAGCGAAGTGGCCGCAGCAATCGGGCGACCATCGGCAGCCCGGGCCGTCGGGAGAGCTGTCGGTGCTAATGAGATATCCCTCCTTATTCCCTGTCACCGGGTTGTCTCACGAGGCAAATTAAACGGCTACCGTTGGGGCTTGGAGAGAAAAAGGGCCCTTCTGGCTTGGGAACTATCGCGTCGCGATCCGCTGCGGATGCCATTTTGAGCAACCTGCCATCAGGCATTTCCCTCAAGCCCATCGAGAAACCGGAGGAGATCACCGGGCAGATCTGAGTTCCACGAGTGCTGGACCTTATCAAGGGTGACACTCAGGGAGCAGGAGTGCAGGGCGTGACGCGGCAACCAGAGCCTCTTTGCGAGCGACTCTGACCAACCCGTCTCGATGAATTCCAGATAGCACCCCTCCGAGGGGCCGTAGATTTTATCGCCCACGACGGGATATCCGGAATGGGCAAGATGCACCCGTATCTGGTGGGTGCGCCCCGTGTGCGGGATGCAATGGACCAGTGCGATGGGTCCGTGCTTCGGATGCATGATCCGATTCTTGACTCGGAAGTCCGTATGGGCCGGCACCCCCATGGAATGACCCCCCCGCTTCAGCCAGATCCGGGAATCCTCGACCTCTCCCAATCGTAAGATCGGCTTCCTGACGCTCCACTCTTCCGACTCCGGCCACCCCACGGTGAGGGCAAGGTACTGCTTGGCAATCTCCCCACGGGCCATCGCCATCGAACAATCGCGGGCCGCCCGCGAATTTTTTGCAACAAGGACGATGCCACTCGTCTCCCGGTCGAGACGATTGATGAGCGAGACCTGACCGCCACTTGCAATCTCGTAGGCAAGAAGCTCCCTGAGGCGGTCCCAAAGAGTCATCGGACCTCCGGGCTTGCTCGGGTGAATCAGAAGAAAGGGGGGTTTATCGATTGCGATGAGATCGGCTGTTTCGCCCAGAATTCTGAAAGGGAGTTGGATGGGGGCTTGAACAACCATGAGCGTCCATTCATTTGTGAACGTCATGATTCATCTCGTCAAAGCCTCACGATCCTATGGCTCCCCTCCGGTTGCTGCCCTGGATTCGATATCACTCGATATCGGTCCCGGGGAATTTGTTGCCATCACGGGACAGAGCGGATCTGGAAAAAGCACCCTGCTGAACCTGCTTGGAGGCCTGGACCACCCCTCAAGCGGGGAGGTGGTCGTCGATGGCATCCATCTTGAGAGTGCCGATGATCATGACCTGACCCGATTCCGACGCACAAAGCTCGGCATGGTTTTCCAGTTCTTCAACCTCCTTCCTGCAATGACCCTGGTGGAAAATGTGGAAATGCCACTGTTGCTGCGTGGGGAGCATGGGAAGGGTGTCAGGAAGGAGGCGCTTGCCATGCTCAATCAGGTCGGCATGGAGCATCGCGCGGAACACTTCCCTCATCAACTCAGCGGCGGCGAGATGCAGCGGGGAGCCATTGCACGGGCGCTGATTCACTCTCCTTCCCTTCTTCTGGCCGATGAACCGACCGGTAACCTAGATAGTACGAATGCCTCCCAGGTGCTGGAGGTTATCGCAAAGATTGCTTCCCGCCGGACCACCACGGTTATTATGGTAACCCACAGCGATGCGGTGGCGGCCCTAGCCGACAGGCGCATTCAAATCAAGGACGGCATCATTGCCTACGATTCAACCAGAACTCACTGACCCCTAAGATTTTTCCATGGAACACCAGCGCACCCTTGCCAAGTCCGCCAGCCTGAGTGGCGGCACGCTCCACAACGGAGGCCACGTCACCCTGACCATTCATCCCGCACCCGTCGGACACGGCTACAAGTTCCGCCGCAATGACTTGCCCGATGAACCGGTGGTGGATGCCATGGTGGATCATGTGAAGACGGTCGAGCGCGCCACGACCCTGGTGCAGGGCAATGCGAAGATTCAGACTGTCGAGCACGTCCTATCCGCCCTGGCAGGCCTGGGCGTCGATAACGCCCTCATCGAGATGGATGCCAACGAGCCACCCATCGGCGACGGTAGCGCAGCCCCCTATGTGGCCCTTATTCAGGAAGCCGGGATCGTCGAGCAGGAAGCCGCCCGATCCCCCCTGGAACTGGGTGAGCCGATTCATTTGGAGACGAACGGCGGTTCGATCATGACGGTTTTTCCCCATTCCGGTCTCAGAATCTCCTGCACGCAGGTCGGCCCGGATGGACGCTTCACGCAATACCTCTCGCTCGAGATCAACCCCGAGGTCTACGCGCGTGAGATCGCGCCCGCCCGGACATTCGTCCACTACGAGGATGTCAAGCACCTGATGGAGAAGGGGCTCATCAAAGGGGGCAGTCTCGAAAATGCCCTCGTGATCCGTGGTGAATCCGTCCTGAGCAAAGAACCCCTCCGATTCCAGGATGAGTTTGTGCGTCATAAGATCCTGGATATCATTGGGGACCTTGCGCTGACAGGTCGTCCGATGCGCGGTCACATTGTCGCCGTGCGGCCGGGTCATGGTCCGAACACGGAGCTTGCCCGAGCCATCGTGAAACATCATCGGGATCTCGTTGCCATGGCTCCCAGTCCCGTGACCTCTTCCCTCCCCGTCATGGATACCAAGGAGGTGATGAGGGTCCTTCCTCACCGCTACCCGTTCCTAATGGTCGATAGGATTGTCGAGTTTGATGGTGATACGAAAGCCGTGGGGGTTAAGAGCGTCTCGATCAACGAACCCTACTTCCAAGGTCATTTCCCCGGTCATCCCGTCATGCCGGGCGTCCTCCAACTTGAGGCAATGGCCCAAGTGGCCTCCATCACCATGATGCGCAGGGAGGACAATGCCGGCAAAATCGGTTATTTCATGAGTGCTGACGAGGTCAAGTTCCGTAAACCGGTTTTACCCGGTGACACCCTCTTCATTCATGTTGAAATGCTAAAAGCCCGGAAAAACCTCGGGAAAGCATCCTGCAAATGCGTGGTCAACGGGGATATCGTTTCCGAGGGCGTCCTGCTCTTTGGAATCGTAAACAAGTAATCTCACCCCAATGTTCGGAATCCATCCCACCGCGATCATTGACCCTACGGCACAGATCGCCCCATCAACTACGGTGGGCCCCTACTCAATCGTGGGTCCCGGTGTGATCCTCGGGGAGGGATGCATCCTCCACAACCATGTCACCATCGCCGGCCCCACCACGATCGGTGACGGCAATGAGTTTTATCCCTACAGCTCCATCGGACAGCGCTCACAGGATCTGAAATACAAGGCCGAGCCGACCCATCTCAGGATTGGCAACCAAAACTGCTTCCGCGAATTCGTGACTGTCCATCGCGCAACCGATCAGGGGGGAACCACAACCATCGGCAGCCATGGTAATTTCCTGGCCTACTCACACATCGCGCATGACTGCACCGTGGGGGATCACGTGATCTTCTCCAACAATGGCACCCTTGCGGGTCATGTCTCGGTGGGGGATCACGCGGTGATCGGGGGACTCAGCGGCGTCCACCAGTTCTGCCGGATCGGGGCTCATGCGATCATCGGGGGATGCACCAAGATCGTGCAGGATGTCCCCCCTTTCATGATTGCTGATGGCAATCCCGCCGAAGTACGGGGCATCAATATGGTCGGTTTGGAGAGGAGGGGATTTTCAGCCGAAACGCTCCGCGAGATCAGGGAGGCTTACAAGGTCATTTACCGGAGTAACCTCAACACATCGCAGGGCCTTGAGTCCCTCAAGGCCAACTTTTCTGGTTCGGAATCAGTCCGTCATCTGGCTGATTTCATCGCTTCAAGCGAGCGCGGAATCGTCCGTTGATCCGGAAGGAGCCGTTTCAAGCAAGCCCCTGAATTGATGAACTCTCCAACTCTGACAGCCTCCGAACAGCACTTGTCTAACGCTCTCAGGCCATCGCTCAATGCCGTGGAATCACACCCTGTCTTTGGGACCGTTCAAAACGAGGCGCAGTTACGAACCTTCATGGAATTTCATGTTTTCCCAGTCTGGGATTTCATGTCGTTGCTTAAGTTCCTGCAGGCGGAGCTGGCTCCCTCCACATGGCCTTGGATGCCCCGTCCTCTGGCTCATGGGGATTTGGTGCGACTGATCAACGACATTGTGACAGGGGAGGAGTCCGACAAGCTACCTAAGTCCCACCGCAGCAGATCGACCCATGCAAGCCACTTCGAACTCTACCTCTTGGCGATGCGTGAGGTGGGTGCCGATACGACGCCGATCAACGCGTTCCTTGAGATGGTGATGAGTCACGGTCTCGAAGCGGCTCTGGACGCGCCGATGATCCCGGAGCCCTCGCGTGCCTTCATGAAGGATACCTTCGCCTTGCTGAAGCAGGGCGATGCTCACCGAGTCGCCGCCTCCTTTTCCTTTGGCCGTGAGAATGTCATCCCCGGCATGTTCAACTCACTGCTGGAAAAACTAGGCATTGGCGAAGATCGCGCCCCGATTTTCCACTACTACTTGAAACGCCACGCCGAACTCGATGGCGATGAGCACGGTCCGTCAGCACTCCGACTGGTGGCCACGCTTTGCGGTGACGATCCGGCCAAAATTGACGAGGCGGTTGAATCGGCCAAGGCATCTCTTGCTAGCCGGGCCCGTCTCTGGGACAGCGTTCAGACAACGCTGTCTGCGTAACCCCGCGCCATGCGCCGCGATAGAAAAGCGGTTCGCAAGAGCGATCTTCCCGAGAAGATCTGCCTGCATTGTGGCCGTCCCTTTCTTTGGAGGAAGAAATGGGAGAGGGATTGGGATTCCGTGACCTGCTGTAGTCAGGCCTGCAAGGTGCAGTTGAAGCGCACCCGCCGGAGCGGATCATGAGAGGTCGTGAGCGGATTACACTTGTCTGGCTGAAGAGGGATCTGCGTCTGCACGATCACGGACCTCTTGTGGAGGCTTCCCGAAAATGTGCCGACGGGGAAAGAGCCATCGCGGTCTACGTGAAGGAGACCGATTACTGGGCTACGGATAAAGCCTCAGAGGAGCAATGGGAGTTTGTTGCAGAATGCCTGCTTCATCTATCGGGCGATTTGGAAAAGATAGGGTGCCGACTGCTGATCACGGAGGCATCCTCCGCCGAGATCACACTCAAGGCTCTCTTCGCCCATTACGAGGTGACGGAACTTCTCTGTCATCAAGAGACGGGAAACCATTGGACGTTTGAGAGGGACAAAAAAGTTTTCCGGCTTTGCCTCGAGCACGGCATCAAGGTGAGGGAGTTTCTTCAAAACGCGGTCATCAGAGGCAAAAACCGTCCGCCCGAAAAAGCAGTTCACCAGCAGTTCTGGCGAGGGTGGCTCTCTCAAAAACAGTCCGAAAATCCAACCTTCTGGCGTGATCCTGTGACGGTTCCGCCTCGTTGTGCGGAACCGAAGTTGATCACCTCCTCGTCTAGTCTTCGCCAGCGTGGTGGCGAAAAACTGGCTCTGGAACTGATGGAGGGTTTCTTTTCCCGGCGCTGCATGCTTCATGGCGGCTACAGAATCGAGATGGGAAGCCCCCTCCATGGGGACGAGACCTGCTCGCGTCTCTCACCCCATTTCAGCTGGGGAAGTCTTTCCACCAGACATGCCGCCCACACGGCCATGCGCCGGGGTGCTTCGTTGGTCCGTGGAAGCATCATTCATCGCAACAGCTTCCACAGGAGGCTGCGCTGGAGGGATCATTTTCTTCAAAAATTCGAATCCCTCTCCTGGATGGAATTCCGGTGCATCAATCCCGCGTCCGAAACGCTCCGTGGCTGGAACGAGAAATGGTATGAGAGATGGTCCCTTGGCATGACAGGATACCCCTTCATCGATGCCTGCATGAGATCGCTCAATGCAACGAATTGGCTGAATTTCAGAGCCCGGGCAATGCTTGTTTCTTTCGCTTCGTATGCGCTCAACCTCGATTGGCGGCGCTTTGCACCCCATCTCGCCCGGACCTTCCTCGATTATGAGCCCGGGATTCACTACAGCCAGCTTCAGATGCAATCGGGAACAACCTTCGGCTCGATTCCAAGGATCTACAACCCGATCAAGCAATCCGTGGAGAAAGATCCGGATGGGGAATTCATCCGCCGTTGGGTTCCGGAGCTCCGCAACCTCTCAAAAGAATTGATCCATTTGCCCAGCGATATCTCCAGACACGGCTACCCTGCTGCAGTCATCTCACCCCCATCACTCTGGAGAGTGATGCGATCGAATGGCCCTAAATCTGCTTTGCCCCGCCATGCACCCAAAACAGGAAGATCACCAGCTAGCATCCCACGTAGCCAGCGCAGGAAAACGAATCTGGATCAACTGGATCTTTTTCTTCCCGGTTGATTCCGTTGGAAAGCGGACTCACAATTTCTTGGAATGAGCGACCGTATACCATGGATTCAAGCCTACCATGGATCCCTCGCAGCAGATGCCCTGGCAATGCCTGTCCACTGGTACTACGACACGGCGGCTCTGCATCGGGACTACGGGACCGTGGATCGCTTCATGGAGCCTAGAAATCCCCATTCCGGAAGCATTCTCTGGCGCTCCGAATACCATGCGCTCAATGAGAAGGGGGATATCCTCCGTGATCAGGCCCAATACTGGTGCAAGCATGGGATCCATTATCACCAGTTCCTCAAGGCAGGAGAAAACACACTGAATTACCGTCTTGCCGCGGAGCTATTTGCCTTTGTGAGGGAAAATGGCGGTTACGATCCCGATGCCTGGCTTGAGCGCTATATTGCCCGGATGCTCGAACCGGGATGGCATCGTGACACTTACGTGGAGGAGTATCACCGCGCTTTCTTCTCTCGCTATTCTCAGGGTAAAAAGCCCAGGAAGTGCGGGATCAGTGACGAGCACATCGGGGGACTCGCCACCGTGCCGGCCCTCTGCGCGGCAGTTTGCTCCTTGGAACCGGTCACAGGGCTTTCGGATTTAAGGATGATCGTGAAGGAGCATGTCGGCCTCACCCATGCCCATGCGAATGTTCTCCGTGCCGCCGACACGTTGGTACGACTTCTATGGAGAGTGGCGGAGGGGATGGAGGTCCATGAGGCGATCCGCTTGGAGGCGGGTGACTGGATCTCGGGGAAAAAATCCGACTCCTGGCTTCATCAAGCTGACGAACAGGTCATTGGCACCCGTTTCAGTCCTGCCTGTTACATAGCTGATGCAATGCCCGCATCGCTCTACCTCGTCTGGAAGTACCATCGCGACTTCTCAGCAGGAATCATTGCCAACTCCATGGTTGGGGGAGACAATTGTCACCGCGGTGCAGTTGTCGGAGGCATTCTAGGAGCTGCCTGTGGTGTGCCGGAGCGGTTTCAGGTCACGGTATAATTGGGAACTATTTGTTTCATGAATCCAACGCGTGGAGAGGGACTGCAGACGCTGGAGCGATTTTTACCTCGTGCTGGAACGAGCTATGCGCAGGGTCGCAATTTTGTTCCAGGAGTCGTTTCAGGCCTTTCCCCTTACCTTCGTCACCGGTTGATCACGGAGGCCGAGGTGGTCGCCGCTGTTCTTCAACAGCATTCTCCAAACGAGGCAGAAAAGTTTATCCAGGAAATCTGCTGGCGAACCTATTGGAAAGGATGGCTGGAATTGAGACCCCAGGTCTGGCTTGAGTATCTCCATGATCTTCAAACCCTTCGTGCGGGGATGAAATCGGAACCTGCAATGCATCATCTGGTTCAAAAAGCCGAAAACGGCATGACTGGGATAGGTTGTCTCGATGCTTGGGTTAGCGAACTCCGTCAGACGGGATACCTTCACAACCATGTCCGGATGTGGTTTGCCAGCATCTGGGTTCACACTCTGCGACTGCCTTGGCAACTCGGTGCAGACTTCTTCATGCGATACCTTTTGGATGGAGACCCTGCGTCGAATACCCTCTCATGGCGCTGGGTCTGCGGATTACAGACTCAGGGAAAGGTCTACCTGGCGACAGCCGAAAATATCGAGCGCTTCACGGACGGGTGTCATGCACCGCATGGACTTCTGGCCCGGGAGGCTCCCCCGATCAAGGGGCCTGTCACCCTTCACCCTCCGCTCCCGCTCGCTCGTCCGGATCACCATATTCAAGGGGAAAAAACAGCACTGCTTGTCACGGAGGAGGATCTGCTACCGGAGGATTGGGACATTCCACCACGCGATATCACGACAATCTTTCTTGTAAATACGGCTGATGCTTATCCCGGAATCGGAGAGCTTCCCGTTGCATGGAAACAAAAGTCACTCGAGGGAACTGCCGAGCGATTGGCCGCCGAGTTTCAATGCCCGGTCCTTAGCCTGGAGGGTGGGATTGAATCAATAGCTTCAAGATTGCACGGTCTCCTGCGTGATCACGGTGCTCAATCCCTCAGCATCATGAGTCCTCCCGTTGGTCCGACGCATGGCGTGATCGTCCCGATGCTCTCTGAACTGGCAGGGGAGAGGTTTCATCTGAGAAGACTGCGGCGTTCTTGGGATCAGGCATTCTGGCCGCACGCGACTCATGGATTTTTCAAATTGAAGGAGCGGATACCCTCCGTCCTGAAGCAACTCTCATCAATCACATCTTCCATGTCCGATCGGTGAGATTCCCAAGCAGTCACATCACTCCAACACCTCGGGATGGGAGGGCTTCAGACGTCGTTCGAGAAGCTTCCGGTGTTTCGTCACCCGACCATTCACTCGCTTTCGCCACATTGTAAAACTTGATGGTTTCAATTCGCGGCGCATGATGTCGATCACCTCTTGTTCTCGAAGGCCAGTGCGGTGCTTAATCTCCTCGAAACTGGTTCGATCCTCCCACGCGAGTCGAATCACAAGCGAGATCTGGTCTGTATGGCATTTTGCTTTCATGGGATTTGATCGGCGGCTTCCAAGCCCAGAAACATCCGGAAAGTCAGGTTGATCCGGGGTGTGGTGATTTTCTTGGTCTTGGGCATGGTATGGGACCAGTGATGTTGGGTCTCCCCTCTCATCAGCAACAAGCTGCCGTTTTCAAGAAGTTTGGAGACGACCTCCTTGGATTCCCGATGCTTGAGTTTGAAGATCCGCTCGGCACCAAAGCTCACGGAGGCAATCACGGGATTGCGACCCAATGTTTTCTCGTCATCGCTATGCCATCCCATCCCTTCCGAGCCGTCATGGTAGAGGTTGAGTAGGCAGGAGTTGAACCGATAGGCGCACTGATGTTCCACACGCTGCTTGATGAGCAATAGCGCAGGACTCCAGGAAGAAGCCGTCTTGCTCGTGCCTGAGTAGGAATAGGAAAAACCACCATCCCCGAGCCAGGCAACCTTGCGGGAAAGGACTCTTTTCTGACCAAAGAGAATCACCTCGTCATGCTGCCATGGAGTTGTGGTCAGCAACTCCTGGAAAAGCTCCTCCGACTCATCACGACTAAAGAGCTTAGGCATGTACTCGACCAACCCGTCTCGGTTCAGAAGAGGTACCCCATTCTTGTTGAATAGGAATGTCTGGCACTCGCTCAAGACCAATTCGGGGGGTGATTCCAAAATCGGGGCTTTCCGACATGGCAATGCAGCGATGTTCCGATGGCGTTACCGAACCAACGGGTCACAAAGAACAGGAGACGGGGAATCTGGTTCATAAAAGGTGATCTAAGTTGGAGAGGCGATCCTGAAGAGGGGAGATGGGATGGAAGACCGCAGTTTTGGCGACTGGAAGGGAGATATCGGTGGCATTGAGTCGTTCAATCTTGGTCAAGAGGTTGCGCACCTCTTTAGGATTTGCCAGCGAAGCTAGGCAGGAATCGGCTTGCCGCATCCAACGCCTGTTCAGTGTGGGCAACACAAAAAGCGCCAGAAAGCTCCAAGTAGTCATGACAGCAACTCCATCAAGGCCCGCCTGCACGGAGTTCTTAACTGGCATGTAACGAGTCAGTAAGATTCCCAGAAGGATCCAAACCTCTACGATGACCAGGATCATGATCCAAGTTCCGGAACGCCTGTACCATTCTTCTCGTGCCGTCATGAGAGCTGCTTCGCGGGGAGTCAACCATTGAGCAACCGTCGTTGAAAGTGATAGCCGGCCCCGAGGGGTGATATATCCATTGACGGTCTCAGCATCTCCCTGATCGAACCATCGAACAGGCCGCATCTTGATCTTCAAGGCCTTCAATTCCAATTTCAGACTCGTCTCAAAGAACTCCTCGGTAGAACCCGCAATTGAGTGACTCCCTGCAGGAATACTCAAAAATATGATTAGGATCATGATTCCGGATACCAACAGCAGCAAGGCCGTCCATGACTGGGAAAGTTGATGAAAGGCAGCAAACAATAGCATCCCTGACCACAACCCCAGCAAGGTCACAACACGTGCCTTGATCCAATCCATCAACCAACTTGAGCTTGAGCATTCCAAGCGTCCTGCCGCTCGCTCAACAGCATCCCCTATGAGAAAATCGAAAGGGAAATTCGCCATCGTGACTAGTGTCGCGATGGCGAATAGAAGAACAATGGTCGTCCTCGAACCTTCCCAAGAACTGGCCCACCAAGCAGAGCTGATGGCCAACCCCCATATCAGGGCAAGATTGGTTCCTATGGAGGTGATTCCGGCCCAAAGACGAACGCACTGATATTGAGAAGGATCCATCCTTGGATTTTATAAAATAGAAAGGTCGGGTCAATGACCCGACCTTTCTTTTAATCGTTGGCTCCTGGGGGGGAGCAAGGAAGACTACTTTCTTTCCTCAACGTATCGCGCAATGCGATTGGAGAGGATCAGGAAGGTCGGGGCCCAAAGGCCGACGAAAATCCCGAAGAGTTCGCCATGAGTGCGTGTTTCAAAGCTGACATCCTTGCCACCGGCATAATACCAGATGGCGATGGAGCCCAGAACTGACGCGAGACCCAGAACGAAACAGAGGTTGCTTAATGCTTTCATAGAGTGCCTTCATGAACCTCTTTAGACAAAAGAACAAGGGTTATTCGCCAATCGGTAAGCATGGATTGCTGATGACCCTTGGGTAACGGGTATGTTTCACCGAAAATATTCAGGAGGGGTTCTGTAAAGAAATCCCTTTCCTTGGATGACGTATCGGATAATTTCGATCCTAGTTAACACCCTTAACTAAAACCATCATACCCATATCCCATGGCTCTACCCATTGCCCAACAGATCGCTGCACGCTCCTTTCCTCCCTTTAGTTTGGAACGTCTTTTAAAAACAACGTTCGCACCCAAGGCAGGCCAACGGCTCTGTATCCTGATCGACTTGGAAAATCCCTCCGAAATCAAAGACTTCGCTTTCCTCAGGAATCCTGCACTCACCATTCAGAAGCATGCCGTGGAGTCTTTCCTTAAGCCCCTCAACTCCGAGATCCTGCCCAAGATGGGACTTAAGGGTGGAGAAATCTACGCCTACAAGCTGACCGGGGGGAGCAACCTTGATCTGCCGGACGAGGCCTTTGATCCTTCAGGCAAACAGGTCAGCCTCTCAAAGGATGTTTATCCCAACTATGATATCATCCTCTGCATCTCGACCTACTCGGCAACAGCACCGCTGACCGCTTTTGCCAAGCAGTATGGATTCCGGGGGGCAACGCTCCACGGGGTGAATGAAGTCATCCTCTCGAGCGGCTTGGCCGTCGACTACGACGAGGTGAGCGTCGAGGCAGAAAAGCTGCGCCTCGGGGTCACCAAAGCCGACTGGGTGGAGATCGAGTTCGGCTGCGAGGGGAAAAACTATACCCTTCGCCTTCTTCTCAACGGACAGGAGGCTCAAAAGAGTCACGGACTTTGCCGGGGTGACGAGCCTGATGTCGCGAATCTTCCGGCTGGAGAGGTCTACTTTGTGCCGGAGGGGGCGGAGGGTGAATTCCCCTTCAAATACGAGGATGGCACTCTGGGCAAGATGAGTGTCACTGGCGGACGCATCGTGAAAGCCGAACTGATCAGGGGGAGTGCCGCCACGATCGCCGAACATAACGCCAAACTGCTCTCCGACCCGGTCACGGGTGAACTTGGTGAACTTGGCCTCGGGACACAGCTCCTCCCCGTCAGTGGACGCGATATCCAGGACGAGAAGGTGCGCGGAACCATTCATGTGGCCACCGGTCGCAGCGACCATCTCGGAGGTCACTTGGTTCCCTCCATGTTTGCCGAGAAGAGCCACGCCACGCACGACGATATCCTTTTTGCTCCGCACAAAACACCGGAGATCTTGGTCAAACAGGTCCGGATGAAGCGTGGTGTCCAGCAGGAGATCCTGATCGAGAACTACGAGCCCTCCGAGTACACGAACAGCCTGGTGGCTTAACGAACGCATCGCGGTTAGGTCCGCGGCAGAAATATCATTTATGGGCTCTTTCTTTGGGAAAGAGCCCTTTTTTTCTGAAACGTTTGAGCGTACAGATTGATTCCATGAGTCCAACGGCAAAAATCCTCTTAGTGACTCCCATCGCCCTGATGTTTATTGCATCACCTGTCACACAGGCCGTGGTCAATGTTCCGTATCCTTCCGGAACACCTTATTACAACACGACGGACGCGATCACCACCTCCGACTCAGGATGGTCCTCGGGATGGGGGACCGGAAACACAAACGATGGTTGGGCCTACGTCGGGCAGGTTAATGGAGCCAGTGGTGTCTATTTAGGTAATGGGTGGGTACTGACAGCCGCTCACGTTGGAGCAGGTAATTTTACGCTGGCAGGCAATACTTATGATACCACAGGGTTTGTATACACGGACTTTGCAACAACAATTAACAACATTAAATATAATGCTGATCTTTCACTTTTTCAAGTCAGCACGGTAGCGAACAATGGCTTTACACTCAATCTTCCAAACTTGATCCTTGCATCAAACTCACCGACTTATTTCAACACCTACACTCAATCTAACAATCTTTCCCAAAGCCAGATTGTAATGATCGGTTATGGCGGAGGGCTCGGAGAATCTTGGGGAGTGAACAATGCTACCGCTATCAACCAAGGAGTTGAGGTGGTTTCTTTCGATACAATAGATTTTTCAACCCTCTACGGGAGTACAAATTCTGGTAGTGTCAGCATCACCAACACTGCAGTGTTGGTAGGTGGAGACTCTGGTGGAGGAGACTTCATGAGTGTTGGCAATAAATGGCAACTTGCTGGAATTAACGAGGCTGTAGATACTAGCAATAATTCTTCCTACATGGTTCAATTGAATGTTTATTCAGCCACGATCAAATCGGTTATGGCATCAGTCCCAGAGCCATTCGATGTAAACCTGATAGCCCTAGGCGGCTTCTTGATATTAGTTACCACCATCAAAAGACGCAGCACCACCTGATCACCACCTGATCACCACCTGATCACCACCTGATCACCACCTGATCACCACCGCATCGCCTTGATGCGCGTGGCCGCCTCAATGGCCTTCTCACGGCTATTGAAGGCCGAGATGCGGAAGTATCCCTCGCCGGCACGGCCGAAGCCACTGCCGGGAGTGACGACGATGTTCGCCTCTTGCAGCACCCGGTCGAAGATCTGCCAACTTGTCAGTCCTTCCGGTCCCCCCTGCACAGCTGGAGGCCCTTTGACCCAGATGTAGGGTGCATTCTCACCCCCATAGACCTTCAACCCGCAGGAGGCCGCAGCCTCGCGGAGAATCTTTGCATTGCCCATGTAGTGCTCGACCAGTGAAGCCACCTCAGCCTTCCCCTGATCAGTGTAAAGGGCCGCCGCACCTTGCTGGGTGACATAGCTGACCCCGTTGAATTTGGTCGTGAAGCGGCGGTGCCAGAGCGGATGAATCGGGCGACGCACCCCATCGGCGGAGAGAGCGGTGACGGTCTTGGGAACCACCGTGAAGGCACAGCGCGTTCCGGTGAAGCCGCCGTTCTTGGAGAAACTGCGGAACTCAATGGCACACTCGCGTGCCCCGGGAATTTCATAGATCGAACGGGGCACCGAGGGATCGCTGATATACGCCTCGTAGGCGGCATCATAGAGAAGGATCGATCCATGCTTCCGGGCATAGGCAACCCAGGCCTCAAGTTGCACCCTGCTAGCCACCGCGCCTGTGGGGTTGTTGGGGAAGCAAAGATAGACAATATCCGCTTTCTCCTCGGGGAGCGCGGGGACGAAGCCGTTCTCCTCATTACACTCAAGGTAGAGAATGCCTTCGTAGGAACCGTCTTCATTGGCATCACCCGTATGACCGGCCATGACATTCGTGTCGACATAGACCGGGTAGACCGGATCCATCACGGCGATCGTGTTGTCGTCACCAAGGATGTCGAGGATTGCTCCGCCGTCGCATTTTGAGCCATCCGAGACGAAGATCTCGTCATCGGCGACATCGAGCCCCCGATTGCGGTAGTCATTCGTCGCGATTGCGGTGCGAAGAAACTCATATCCCTGCTCGGGACCGTAGCCATGGAATCCCTCACGCGTTCCCATCTCATTGATGGCGGCATGCATCGCCTCCCGTACCGCGAGGGGAAGGGGCTCCGTCACATCACCGATGCCGCAGCGGATCATCCGCGCGGAGGCTTCGGGATTTGCCTCGTTGAAGGCCTTCACCCGCCGCGCGATCTCGGGGAAAAGATATCCGGCCTTGAGTTTGAGATAATTGGAGTTGAGCGTCGCCATAGTGGGTCCCATGAAAGGGAAAATTCCGCGCCGTTTCCAGCGCTAGGTTCATGATTTTTGATCGCTGGGACTTACCGGTCGACGCGGGCTCCGCCACCGGCCGCCAACTTCTTTACTTCGGCAAGCGAGGCCATCGACGTATCACCGGGCGTGGTCATTGCCAGCGCCCCGTGGGCGGCACCCAGATTCACGGCATCCTGCGGGTCACCACTGGTGAGGAATCCATAGATCAGCCCCGAGGCAAAGCTGTCACCTCCCCCGACACGATCCATGATCTCAAGGTCAGGATAGTGGGTCGACTCGTAAAACTTACCGCCTGCCCAGCAGATGGCTCCCCAGTCATTGATTGTGGCGCTCTTGACGCCGCGCATCGTGGTCGCGACCACCTTGAAGTTGGGATAGGCCTTCACCGCCTCCGCGATCATCGCCTTGAAGCTGTCGAGTTCGAGATTCGTTAGGTTGTGATCCGTGCCCTTGACCTCCAGTCCCAGGCAGGCGGTGAAGTCCTCCTCGTTACCGATCATCACGTCGACGTTGCGGGCGATGCGGCGGTTGACCTCCCTGGCCTTCTCCATCCCACCGATCCCTTTCCAGAGCGAGGGCCGGTAGTTCAAGTCATACGAGACGATGACACCATGGCGGTGGGCGGCCTCCGTGGCCTCAATCACGACATCCGCCGTGCTCTCACTGAGAGCGGCGAAGATGCCTCCGGTATGAAACCAGCGGGCACCGAGCGTGCCGAAAATATGATCCCAGTCGAAGTCGCCTCTCTTGATCTGCGAGGCGGCCGTGTTGCCACGGTCTGAGATGCCCACTGCACCACGCACCCCGAAACCTCGCTCCGTGAAGTTCAATCCATTGCGGACCGAACGTCCGATCCCGTCGTATGGAACCCACTTCAACATCGAGGCATCGACGCCACCCTGCAGGATGAGATCCTCGACAAGCCTTCCAGCATCATTGTCGGCAAAAGCGCTCAGGAGGGCCGTTTGGAGACCAAAACAACGGCGCAGTCCCCGGGCCACGTTGTATTCACCCCCTCCCTCCCAGGCACGGAAGCTGCGGGCCGTCTTGATCCTCCCCTCGCCCGGGCAGAGCCGGAGCATCACCTCTCCGAGTGAGATTTCATCGAATCGGCATTTGTCAGCGGGTCGGAGAATCAGGATGGGCATGATGGATTTGGGGTATGATGAATCATGGATCAGGTGGTGGTGGTTGACAATTCCAAGTGAGAGATTTGAAATCACGCGTCTTCGCCTAGCCCAGCGAGCTACGCGTGGCTCCGGAGTAGATGCGCCCCTTCCATCGCACTCCCTTGATCCTGCAGAGCCTCCAGCTGTTCATCGCTATCAGGAGGGACAGCAGCATGGCAAAGGGATGCGCTGCAAATCCCAGCCATGAAGTACGGAAACGCAGGGTTAGCAGGAAACGCATCGCCATGATCAGCATTACACCCGTCAGGGAGACGACTCCGAACCCACGGCCACACCCATCGGTGAGAACGAGTGCCATGGCCAATGCAGGAAAGGGGAGCAGAAAGAGCAGGCTGACCATGAAACCAAAAAAGAGAAATCCCCCGCTCGACTCCTCAAAGACGGGACGAAGGTTCTTGGAAAACCCTTCCCAAACTTCCTCAAATCCGGAGTACATCCTGCACTTCAGGATCCCGATCCCATCGGCATTAATCAGGCGCATCCCATCGCCGGTCCGTGAGGCGACCCGGCGACCGAATGCAATGTCTTCGACGAGATGATCCTTGAGGGCCTCATGACCCCCGAGATCATGGTAGGCATCCCTCCGGAAGAGCAGGAACTGCCCGTTGGCGGCACCCATGGAGGCCAGACGGGAACGTGAGAGGCCCCATCGCGCGGCACGCTCTGGTCGCGCCTGAAGGAGTGAGAGCAAAGGAAAGGGCTGGAATGCCATGAAGAGAAGGTAGCCCAGAGGGATGACCAGCTTCTCGGACCAGGTGCCGGTGATCTGATCCGGCCAGATCGAGAGTAGGTCGGCCCGCGTAGCGCTGGAGTGTGCGAGAGCCGCCTGCAAACATCCGGACCCGTGAATGGTATCGGCATCGGTGAAAAGCAGATGGGAGCTCTCCGGATCCGCAGCCAGACCAAGCTGATGGCAGGCCCAGTTCTTGCCGACCCAGCCCTCGGGTAACTCTTCTCCAAGGAGCAGTCTCAGGCGACTACCCGGCTCCTCCCTGAAGCCAAGCTCGCGGGCAATGCGCGCGGTCCCGTCAGTCGATCTGTCATCCAGCAGGATGATTTCCCGTGCTGGGGGCTCCTGCGCCATCAGGGAGACGAGGCACTCCCTGATCCGTCGCTCTTCGTTCCTGGCCGGCACGAGCACGGAGAGATCCAACCGCTTTCCTTCTCCGGAAGTTGGCGGTGGACCGACCCTCCTGAGCAAGCGCATGTTGAGGAGACAGTTCAGCAGGCAAAGCCACAATAGCGGAACGATGAGCCACTCGAGAAATGTCCCGATCAGGCTAACGAAGTTCCCGGGCACGATGGGAAGGCTTCCTTGGGGAATGGATATCGGAAGCTAGCGCAACAGTCTCCCGTCAGGCCTAGCTCTCCTCAGCCGAGACCTTCTTTTTCCGGTGATGAGGCGTGGCGGAAGGCGAAGGACTTGGAGAAGCCGTGGACGTGGCATCAGTCGGCGGGAGGACTGGGATCGTGGGCTCGACCCTCACCTGCTCAAGACGACGCAGGTAGGCGGAATGCATTGTGTCTATCCAGTCGGAGAGGGATGAATCGATTTTCTTCATCCGCTTGGCCAGGAGATCGTAGTAGCGACGCAGAGCCTGGCGCTTTCCCTCGTCGGTCTTGGCCTTCTCGCTCTTTTCAAGCAGGGAGGCCACATCCTCATCCTTATCCGCTTTGACTTTCACGGTGTAGTAGCGGGCCTTCTGTTCCTGACGCTGCTTCTCCTCGTTGCCTGCCGAATTGACCGGCGAGGGCTGCTCTGGCTCCATCGGAGGGGGGATGAGCGAGTTTGGGTCGCTGGCGGGAGGATTCTGCCCCGGCGATCCCATTCCGGAATCAGGTGCCGGAGCCGAAGGGTCATTTGTTGCTGGCGCACTCTGTGGATTGGGGTCATTGGGGGCAACATTCGTCGCCGTGGGATCTGTCACGGGAGTATTGGTGGCGGCGACTTGCTCGGGCGTTGCGCTGCCCTGCCCCTCGGGAGCAAAGAGTGATGGCGCCGGCGTGGCGGCCGGGGCCGAACTATCCTGAATCTGCAGCGGGGCATTCGTCACGGCGGCATTGGTCGCCGCATCGGGATTCGGTGGCGTATTCGGGGTAACGGCGTTCGATGCAGTCTGGTCCTCGGCGTGCGTGACGGAGAGAAAAAGTCCGAAGAAGATGGTCGGCAGGCAGGAAAGGAATCGGAATTTCATGGTTTGGTAGGGCAAAACGTCATGGTTTTCATAGACCAGACTCTTGCCAAGGAAACAAAAATGGGCGGTGATGGCAAGCGGTGCCCGCCAGCACTCGATTTTCATGAATTCCGATCCCAGTACCATCGCCGGCAAATTTCCCAAGGAGCCCGCACCCTTGGAAGTGGCTGCAAACCTCTGCCACCGCAACGGATTTGCATGGCTGGACTCCTCCATCGAGGAGCAGGGAGGACTTTCAATCCTGGCATGCGAACCCGATCTGATCCTTGAGGGATCGGCCTTTGATCTGCCTCTGCTCGAGGTGGAACTGAACAAACGCGCCAAGAGTGGAGGGTGTGAGGATCTTACCAAGGGAGCCGCGATCGGTTCCTTCCGCTTTGATGGATCGTTCCGTTTTGCCTTTTATGACTCCCTGCTGATTTATGACGGGGAGGAGTGGACTCAGCCACTGCATCACGTTTTGGCTGAAGCCAAGACCATGGAGCCACGTTCCTCATCCACGCGGGAGCAGCGGGTTGACTTCTACCCGGAGATCGACCCGGAAGACTACCACCAGATGGTTCGCAAGGCTCAGGAGTATATTGCGGCGGGCGACATCTATCAGGTCTGCCTCGCCCATCGCTTCTTGGCCCCGTTCACCGGTGATCCGTGGCCCCTCTACTTGGCCCTCCGGGAGGCCTCCCCTGCGCCGCACTCTGCCTATCTCCACCTTGGAGACGAGACCATCCTCTCCAGTTCACCGGAATGTTTCCTCAAGATCAGCGGCAGGCGGATCTCGACGCGCCCGATCAAGGGGACGCGTCCCAGACGGCAGGAGATCAACGAGGATGAGAGGGAGTCGAGTGAACTGCTCTCTTCACCGAAAGAGATCGCCGAACTGATCATGATCACCGATCTGGAGAGGAACGATCTTGGAAGTGTCTGCGAATTTGGAAGCGTGAAGACCCCTCACCTTCTGGAACTCGAGCGCTACGCCCAGGTGTTCCACCTTGTCTCGACCGTGGAAGGGACCCTTAGGAAAGAGGTCTCGCATGTCGCCGCGGTGGCGGCCTGTTTTCCGGGAGGATCGATCTCTGGCGCCCCAAAAAAGAGGGCCTTGGAAATTATCCACGAACTGGAACCGACCCCACGCGGACTCTTCACCGGGGCGATCGGCTACTTCGGTTATAATGGGGAGAGTCAGTTTAACATCGCCATCCGCACCATGGTCATCAAGGGCAACCGGGCCGAGTTCCATGTCGGAGCAGGGATCACCGCCGACTCTGTGCCGGAAAAGGAATGGGAGGAAACCCTCCACAAGGCGTCAGGGATTTTGAAAGCGGCTAAAATCGGTCTCTAGTTTCTCCTGTTGCTTTGGAATCTCTACTAAATTTCCTGAAATTCCACCCTTACAAGGAAAACGGCCCGGATGAATCCGGGCCGTTCCTTGAAGAAAGTCTGCTGAAGACTTGGGGGACTTAGCGGTAGTCCTGACGAGGACCACGATCCTCGTATCCGCCGCGGTCACGGCCTCCGCCGCCACCACCATATCCACCGCCACCACCACGGTAGCCGCCGCCTCCGCCGCCTCCACCACGGTAGCCGCCGCCTCCGCCGCCTCCACCACCACGGTAGCCGCCGCCTCCGCCGCCTCCACCGCGAGGACGATCCTCCATCGGACGGGCTTCGTTGACAGTGAGATTGCGGCCGCCCATGTCGGCGCCGCTGAGAGCCGTGATCGCCGCACGACCTTCGTCGTCGGTGCTCATGGTGATAAATCCGAATCCGCGTGAACGGCCGGTGGTGCGGTCCATCATGACGATAGCGTCCGTGACAGTGCCGTGTGCGCCGAAAACCTCGCGGAGGTCGGCGTCTGTTGCTGAGAAGGGAAGATTCCCGATATATAACTTCATACTGCTTTGTGTTGGTTGGTTCCTGTTACGCTGACGGCTGCTTCTTGGAATGCACCAGCCTCTCACCTGAGTGGACTTGGAGCAGCCCTCCCGACCTGCGGGGAACCTGCATTGCCTGAATCGCTATCATCGAACTTCGACTTCAACCTATGAGGGGGGTTTCATGTTTTGGCAACAGAAATTCGTCATTAAGGCTTACTTGTCACAATCGGGATAACTTGCAAAAATAGCGATCAGGTCTGAAAAACATTGATGTTACGAAGTAAATCAGCAATCACCTAATGACTTCAAAATGATGAAACAACTCCATGGTTTTCCATTGCTCCTGACTCTTCTGCTGGTGGTCGGATGTGCAGACACCGAGACAGCTCCCAGAAAGAAAAACTACCCGATGGTCGGTGCGCCGAGCAATGACTCGCAGTTCACCACGAATAGCACGTTGGACACCAATGGCACGAACGCGATGCTGACCGACACAAACGGCAATCTCATCGCGGTTGACACGAATGCGGTCACCAACACGACGGCCCTCAGTCCCTCCAATCCGTTCCCCACGCCCACGCCCACGCCCGTACCCGTGGCTCCGCCCAGGGACCTTCCCTACGGCACTCCGGTTCCGGGCAAGCCGGGGTTCGTGACAAGTCCGCACTCACCCACGGCGGGTTATGTTGATGTCCGGGGATTCCCTCCCGGTTCGGAGGTCAAGGATCCCTACTCCGGAAAGATCTTTCTGGTCCCCTGACCGGCCTGTTTTGAGCTCTTCCCCGGCTACCGATGGTCAACCGGCCGTCAGGCATGTTGCGATCTTTGGACCCGGCTTGATAGGTGCCTCGGTGGCCATGGCTCTCAGGAGCCGATGCCCGAATGTAAAGATTTCCGTCTGGGGGCGAAGCGAGGAACGTTTGAAGGAGGTGCTGTCGCGCGGGTTGGCCGACTCCGCCTCGACGGATCCAGTGGCCGCAGCCCATGGGGCCGGTCTTGTCATTCTCTGCACGCCGGTCGGTTCCATGACCGAGATCGGCGCATTGCTGGCCGGCAAACTCTCCCCCGGGGCCATCGTGACCGATGCGGGCAGCGTCAAACTCTGCGTTACTGAAAAACTGGCTCCCTTGTTCGGAGGAAGATTCGTCGGAGGACACCCCATGGCCGGGAGCGAGCGTTCCGGTTTGGCTGCCGCAAGGTCCGATCTCTTCAACGGGGCTCCCTGCATCCTCACCCCCCTCCCCACAACGGATCCCTTCGCCCTGCAAGCGGTCGGGGCATTCTGGACCTCGCTAGGCGCCGCCATCACGACCATGACACCCGGGGAGCACGACCGACTCGTGGCCCGCATGAGCCACCTTCCTCACGCGTTGGCCTTTGCCTTGGTTAACCTTGCAAAACAGAGCCTGCCGGAGGATTCGCTGAAGCTTGCCGGCGGAAGTTTCCGCGGCGCCACACGCGTTGCATCGAGCAGTCCCAAGCTCTGGTCAGGTATCCTTATAGAGAATAGGCGGGAGACAGCCTCGGCACTGCGCGAAATGTCGGGGCTCCTTGATTCAATTGCCGAGAGCCTGGATCAGGAACAGTCCGACTCGCTTCTCGATTTTTTGACCCGGGCAAAAGAGTATCGGGATTCCCTGCCCTTACCCGCACACGACGAACTCTCATGAAAACTTTTTCCGTTCACTCCTGCGGCCCGATCCAGGCCGAGATTCTGATTCCGGGCGACAAGAGCATGTCGCACCGCAGCGCCATGTTCGCCTCGCTCGCGCAGGGATGCAGCACGATCACCGGATTCCTTGAAGCCGAGGATTGTCTCTCGACGATCAGCGCGATGCGTAGCCTTGGAGCCCGGATTGAGCGCACCGGCACCGGCGCCTTCGTCGTGGAGGGAACCAGTGGGCAGCTCTCGCAACCTGTCGGGGATGTCGACTGCGGGAACTCCGGCACCACGATGCGCCTGCTCTCGGGAATCCTCGCCTCCCAACCGATCCGCGCCCGAATGATCGGGGATGCCTCCCTCTCCAAGCGCCCGATGGGTCGCGTCATCAAGCCACTGACCGAGATGGGAGCTCGCTTTGCCTCCGAGGGAGGCGACGGAAAACCGCCTCTGGTGGTCGAGGGAGGAAAACTCTCACCTCTTTCCTACGAGATGCCGGTCGCAAGCGCCCAAGTAAAGAGCGCCATCCTGCTTGCTGGACTCTACGCAGACGGAGAGACGAGCGTGATCGAACCGGCAGCCTGCCGAGATCATACGGAGCGGATGCTTCAGGAGTTCGGAGTGCAACTGGAACTCGGGGAGGCGGACTCTCAGGGACGTCGCCGCATCGCCCTGAAAGGTCCTCAGAAACTCAAGTCCCGCGATTTCGCCGTCCCGGGAGACATCTCGAGCGCAGCCTTTTGGCTGGTGGCAGCATCCGCGAAGCAGGGATCGGATGTCACGATGCCTGGAGTGGGACTCAACCCCACGCGAACTGGCATTATCTCCGTTCTTCAGCGCATGGGAGCGAACATCACGGCCCATCCCGCAGATCCGAAAGCAGCGGAACCCCTCGGCACGATCCGAGTGGTCGGCAGCCAACTCCACGGCACCATGATCGAGGGAGCCGAGATTCCGAACGTAATCGATGAACTTCCCATCCTGGCAGTCGCCGGTGCCCTTGCACATGGAACGACCATCATCCGCGATGCCAAGGAACTAAGGGTCAAGGAGACTGATCGCATCGCAGCCGTGGCAGGCAATCTGCGCGCCATGGGGGCGAATGTCACCGAGACGGAGGACGGCATGGTGATCGAGGG
>CAINEX010000002.1 GCA_903847935.1 uncultured Spartobacteria bacterium
CGCCCGCAAGCCCCTCCTCCTTCTTGTAAGTCCGGAAGGACTTACTCAGCTCATGCACATGAATGATTGGGGTGCCGGACATCGGTTGTAACTAGATCAGATGAGGGGCTTCCCCGCGAGATCGAGTTGTCTAAGGGCCTCATAAAGAACGATTCCAGCCGACGTTGCCAGATTGATGCTTCGGGTCCCCTCCGTCATCGGGATGGTCAGGGAGGCGTTCGGGTGGGTCGCAAGCAGGCTTGAGGGCAGTCCCTTCGTCTCACGCCCAAAGACCAGAAAATCCTCATCTTGGAAGCTCTCCTTCCAATACGCGCGTTGTACCTTGCTGCTCAAAAAAAAGAACCTCGCGGCGGGATATGAGCATTCGATTTCGTTGTATGATCCCCAGGTCTTCAGATCGAGGCGCTCCCAGTAGTCCATCCCGGCGCGTTTCACCGCCTTCTCATCGATTGAGAAACCCAGGGGTCCCACCAAATGAAGACGCGAGCCCGTAGCCACGCAGAGGCGAGCTATATTACCCGTGTTCTGGGGGATTTCCGGTTCAATCAGGACGATGTGGAGCATTGCGATCGGCAGTTGGGGCGCTTCATTCAAACTGAAACGCCCGATCTCATGAAGGGAATTCCGGATTTTTGTAATGAGAGTATTAGGGCGAGATTGCCTCCGGAGATGCTCCTGTTAGAATCGATTTCATGATTCCAGTCACACTCGTTATCGGTCTCCTGCTCAATGTCGTTGGCCTTGTTGGTTTCTTCGGAACCGGGGGGATCCATTACACGGCCCTGATTCCCTGCGCGCTTGGCGTCTCACTGATCCTCTGCGGTATCCTTGCCCGCAATCCCAAGATTCACATGCATGTGATGCATGTTGCGGTCCTCATCGGTCTCCTGGGATTCGGCGCGACGGTTTCGGCCTTTTCCAAACTGCTTATTGTCCTGAAATATCCCGCCGCCGAGAACGGCAGTGCAGCCATCGCCAAGATGGCCACGGCCCTCCTCTGCGGACTCTTTGTTGCCAGGTGCATCCAGTCGTTTGTGGAGGCACGTGTCCTCAAGAAACAGGGCAAGAAAGTTTACTAAAGTTACTAAAGCTGGTTAGGCAAACTGCGGCAGTTTGCAAAGCTTCGCATAGTCCTCCGGCCCGATCGGTCCCCTTTCATAATTCCGGCCGCGTATGGGGGAGGCATTGGTGGAGGATCTCACTCGGGAAAGCCATTCTCTCCCAAGAGGTGCATCAAGGAGTTCAACACTGTTTGCGGCAATCGTCGTCTCCGACTTTTCACCGGTCGGGACTCCTTTGCCGACGAACCACCCTGCCAGTAGCATGGTCACCCGGACTGCTGTCGAGCGTGTGTAGTTGGTCAGCATGCAGGGGCCGCTTTTTCCATCCTCACGATCTACGACCGCCATCCACTCCGAAGCAAAGGTCTCCAGACTCCACATCTCCGGATTACGTGCCGGAGAGTAGGGATCATGAAAGATGGCATTCGGTGACGGAGCGCCATGTGACTCTCGTGAGAAATCACCTCGGTGTAGTCTCCAACGGATCGAGGGATCGACCTCAACGCTCCCGTGCGAGAGCAAGGCAAGAACCGTTGATTCCCAGCCAGAAAGGTATCCCAACGCATCTGCGTGGCTGAGTGCAAACTCCAGAATCTCCGTGGAGATCTCAAAGCTGTGGATCTCGACGCGCTGGGAGGTCTCGACGTCCCCATTCTCCCGACGAGTTTGCAAAGCGTCCCGGAGAGCCATCATCGCGGAGATGGCATTGGCAGCCGGACCAAGTCCGATGTCCCAGATGACAAAGGGAGATGCTGGATGCGTGACTTGATGTTCCAAAACGCGTTTCACGATCTTCTGCTGGCCGACATGAAGTTCGAGTGCCTCCGTGCAAGGATCAGTTCCCACGTGCATCGTTTCGCCGTGGATCAGGGATCGGATACTCCGGACTCCTCCCCTGAGGGTCACCAATTCATAGTTCCCCATCATCGGATCGATGGGATTATTGGGGAGCATTTTGTCTTGTGGAGCCTTGCCTCAACAATCCAACTCCAGGGGATCGCGCCATGTGAGAGGGCCCACTCGTGGAACTCCCTCAGGGTCCACCCTTCCCTTCGCATCATCGCTTCCTTGACCCGCTCCAGTTCAAGCCTACCCAGGAGATAACTCATCGGCACGGTCGGTTGGGTCGTGTACCAGTTCACGTCTGCCCTCGCCCGTGCCGGGGTGAAACCGACACCCTTCACAAGCATCTGAGACGCCGACTCATGAGTCAGCTTGCCGGTATGGAGGCCACAGTCGATGACGATGCGGTAGGCACGCCACAAGGCGTCATGGAGTTGCTGAAGGCGCGCCATCGAACTTTTTACCCACTGCTTTTCAACGGCCAGTTTTTCACACCACATCGTCCATCCCTCGTAGAAGATCGCATGTCCGCAGAGCCGACGAATGTGACTCTTATGCCTGTTCTGAATGGCAAACTGAAGATGGTGACCGGGATATCCCTCGTGAGCACTCGTGAGTTCCAGGCCGAAGTGCTGTCGAACTTCCCTTAGGCTCGCGGCCGGGTCTCTCTTGGTAGCTCCAAGGTCGTTCACCCAGAAGATACCGCACTGACGTTTCTCAAAAGGCCCGGGAGCGCTGTATGCGGCCGTTGGGAAGTGATCGCGCATGAAATCCGGTACCGGCGTGACCTTGAGCGACTCACCCGGAGGTATTGGATAGAGGCCGCTCCTGAGAACCCGTGAACGCCATTCCTCCGAGGAGCGAGTGTAGAGTTCGAGGAGCGGAGCATCGGGAGTCCAGGTATCGCGAGCCGAATCAAGAATCTGCTTGGCAGTTTTCTTGCCATCTTTTTTAAGGTGTTTCTTGGCTTCTTGCTGTATTTCAGACTGCAGTGCCGCAATGAGTCTGTACCCTTCGGCTTCGATCTCGGGGAGACTCCAATCCAAACCGGCACGTTCCCTGACCAGATACTCGAAGCGTTCACGCCCGATGGCAAAATCCCCCCGCGCTCCTTGCTTCTTGGCCGCAACGACCTTCGCGTAGTTGCTGAATGCATCCGCTGCCGCAATGGCGAGTTTACGTGTCTTTGCAGGATCGGGCGAGAGTTCGGCCATGGTCTCGCCTATCGTGAGAATGAATTCCCTCGCCCCCTTGCACGACTGCACCGCTAGTCTGGTCCAAAGCGGGATGGGCTTCCTGACAGCTGAAGCCCCCTCCTTGAGGAAGTTAGGAATCAGGGCGATACGTGACTCGATCGCAGGGCGGGCTTTTTTCAAGTTATCGGAGTGCTTGCTAACCAGTTCGAAAACGGACCCGACGGCCCCGTCGCAACACTCCTGGGGATTCGTTCGCCAGCGCTCAAGATCACGGCTATTGAGCAACTCCGTACGCAGTAACGATAACAGGCAACGGCGATCAAGCCAATCATCGCCCTCCAAGGATTTGGAGGAAAGGCTCTCCGTTTCGGCCAGCAGTATTTCCAAGAACTGGTTGCGAGCCAATCTCGTCCGCTCATCGCTACCGGCAAGCCTGGACTCGTATTGTAAAAAGCCCATGCCACTTCCCCATTGCGGGAAGTCGGAGCAGGTACGCTGGATATAGCGTTTACCGAGAGAGGAGAGTGCTTTTGATGCGGGTGTCATGCGCTTGTGTGGAGAGGTCATCCTTCATAACCAGTACGATTCCCCCTGTCTATGTAGCAGGCGATGAGACAAGAATTCAGTCATGTGGGGTGACATACCCATTATCTGGGAAATCATCCGGCGATTGCTGTTTTTTCTCGGCTCAATTATGAAAGAATGATTCTCATGGCCAACGACCTCACATCAGAACTTCATCTTATTGGTGAGCGTGCTAGATCCGCCGCTCGGATTCTTGCCGTGGCTACTCCCGAAGCAAAGAACGCCGCCCTGCTTGCGATGGCCGACCAGATTCTTGCCAACGCCCCAGAGATTCTCGCCGCCAACGCCATCGATCTCGAGAATGCCGAAAAGTCTGGCCTCTCCCGGTCGATGCTCGACAGACTTCGTCTCGACGAAGATCGTCTCTCCGCCATGGCTGATGGGATCCGCGTCGCCGCTTCGCTTCCCGATCCCGTGGGCTCTATCCTCAAGGAGTGGACCAAGGAGAACGGTCTCGCATTCCAAAAAGTCAGCGTCCCCATCGGTGTGATCGGGATCATTTACGAATCCAGGCCCAATGTGACAAGCGATGCAGCGATACTCTGCCTGAAAGCCGGCAACGCCGTGATCCTGAGGGGCGGAAGCGAGGCGATCCACTCCAACAGGGCGATCGTCGCCTCACTGCAGGCGGGGACTGCCAAGACGGGCTTGCCCGAAGCCTCGATTCAGCTTGTCCAGGGAACTGACCGTGAAGCGGTCCGTGTGCTGTGCAGCATGGAGAAGCATCTCGACTGTATCATCCCCCGTGGAGGCAAGGGCCTGATCGAGACAGTCTCTCTGCATGCCAGAATGCCGGTGATCAAGCACTATGACGGAATCTGCAGCATCTATGTCGATGCCCGTGCCGATCTTGAGAAAGCTCGTGCCATCATCATGAATGCAAAGTGCCAGCGCCCCGGTGTTTGCAACGCGGCAGAGACCCTCCTGCTTCACAGAGAGATCGCCGAAGTGTTCCTTTCCGATGGAATCCCAACCCTACTTGAGCAAGGAGTGGAAATCCGTTGCGACCGGGAGACCTTGGAGCTCCTCCCCGTCACGATTAAGACGTCGCATTCCTCCCTCATCAAGGAAGCTTCGGAGGAGGATTACCGAACGGAGTTCCTTGCGCTCATTCTGGCTCTCAAGATCGTCGGTTCCGTCGATGAAGCGATTGCCCATATCGAGTCCCACGGATCGCATCACAGCGACGCGATTGTCACGGAGGATCCCGAGGCAGCCCGACATTTCCAAAGGAGTGTCGACAGCGCAACCGTCTACTGGAATGCCTCGACTCGTTTCACCGACGGGTCCGAGTTCGGCTTTGGATGCGAGATAGGCATCAGCACCGACAAGCTTCATGCCCGCGGCCCCATGGGACTTCAAGAGCTCACCAGTTACAAGTACCTCATCAGCGGGAACGGACAAGTCCGCTAACCACCGAGTCAAGGATATGGTGACGCTCAGCACTTGTTTCGAGGGAAAGGTTCAAGGAGTGGGCTTTCGTGCCACCGTACTCTCACTGGCCAAGGGATACGAAGTCAGGGGATGGGTAAGGAATCTCCCGGATGGTGGGGTTGAGCTCTTCGTAAGCGGAGAGAATCCGGAAGTGGAGGATTTCCTGCAATCAATCCGCGAAAGCCACCTCGCCGGGCATATTGATCGTGAGACCATCCTCCCCGCCCCTCCGGAACCGGAGCTTAGAGGGTTCCGCATCATTGCCTGAGTTGGAAGCCATGATATCCACGCTGAAAGCGAAAGCGGCGGTAGACATCCGCAACCTGAAGAAGGTCTTCCCCATCCATTTGACTCGTCGACAAGTCGTTGCATTGACCGGACTGACGCTTACGATTGCCGAGGGTCAGGTCTACGGACTGCTGGGTCCGAACGGTTCGGGAAAAAGCACCACGCTGAAAATCCTATTGGGACTCGTCGAAGCTTCCTCAGGCACCTCCGAGATCTTTGGCCTTCCCAGTTCCACTGTGGCAAGCCGTACGGATGTCGGATTTCTTCCCGAGAATCCCTACTTCTACAAGTTCCTCACCGGTGCCGAAACCATCTCCTTCTATGGAAAGCTTTGCGGACTCTCAGGCCCCTCCCTTCGAAAGAGGGTTGCCGAACTACTTGAGCTCGTCGGTCTGCAAGAGGCGGGATCGCGGCGTATCGGCGGATACTCCAAGGGAATGCTTCAGCGCATTGGCCTCGCCCAGGCCTTGGTGCACGACCCTCGCCTCCTCATTCTTGATGAACCCACGGCGGGGGTCGATCCGGCGGGATCCCATGCCATTCGCGAGTTGATCCTGCAGTTGAAGGCCCGTGGAAAGACGATCCTCCTAACCTCACACCTGCTGGAGCAGGTACAGGGAGTGTGTGACCGGATCGGTATTCTTGCTCGGGGACGCCTGGTCAGGGAGGGTTCACTGGACGAGCTCACGGGAGAGACCAACCTCACGGAATACGTGATTGAGAACGCCCCACCCGATCTCCAGGCTGAAATAGCCTCCCTGATCGCCTTGAGAGGAGGCAAACTTATCTCAACCCGCCATCCACGGAAAGATCTGGAAACAGTCTTTCTGCAGGCGACACAGGGGGATGTGAACAAGTAAAAGGTTAGATCGTTAAAACGGCTTTCCCGGATTTCATTTGCACATTGCTAAAACGTTTCACTTCTTAACGTTTCAACTTTTTAACCATCCAGCATGAACTTCTTCATCACCGGAACAGATACAAATGTCGGCAAGAGTTATGTCACATCACTCCTGACCAGAGGCCTGCGAAGGGCGGGATTCGACACGGTGGCCATGAAGCCTGTCTCCTGTGGCGAGCCCGAAGATTCTCTCCTCCTCCAAGCAGCCGCTGACAATCAACTCTCCCTTCCCGAGGTGACACCCGTCTCGTATAAGGCTCCCCTCGCCCCGATCGAGGCAGCGCGACTAGAGGGACGTGCCTTCGATCCCTCGGAGGTGCTTCCCACCTTCGAGCGACTTCACCGAACACACCGCTCTCTCTTGGTGGAGGGTATCGGGGGATGGATTGTTCCGCTGACAAAGGACTATTCCAGTGCGGATCTTGCGAGGGCGATGAATTTTCCGGTGCTCCTTGTCATTCGTAACAAGCTTGGCGCCATCAATCATACCCTACTCACACTCGAATCGATCGCCTCTCACGGACTCACCTGCGAAGGAATCGTCCTGAACAATCACCCTGATGATATCGGGGACCTGGCCGCCGAGGGAAACCGCCGACTCCTACCAGAGCTATCGCATGTCCCAGTTCTCTGCGAGATCTCTCCGTGCCAGACCGAGTTAGAATTGGCTATCGCCTAATGCCTCCCATTTCCCCCTTTTCATTTTTGGTCAATCACTTTTGACTTCTGCCACTATGCGCTCTTCCGGCCCCCAGATTGTCCTCGTCCGCCACGGAGAAACCGAATGGAGCAAGGATGGGCGGCACACTTCCTTCAGCGATATTCCCCTCACGCTCGAGGGGGAGCGTCAGGCCGCCTCGTTGAAGTCGGAGCTCTCGGGATGGGACTTTAAGCTCGTGCTCTGCAG
>CAINEX010000003.1 GCA_903847935.1 uncultured Spartobacteria bacterium
CAGCCATGCCGCCAGATTAACACTTATCGGAGTGACTCTTCGTGATGCCGTTTTTGCCTTGGATGCGGCTACTTCAATGTGTCCGTCTCGCTTCGACAGATCCTCCCAAGTCAACTTCTGCAACTCCTCGGAACGAACTCCCGCAAATGCCTGGAGGGCTATGCAGGTTGCAAACTCTGGATCTGCGGCATCTAGCAACAGGCGCAGTTCTGCTGGGGTGTAGATCTCGATCTCCCCATGCTGTTCCCTTCGTGACTCAAAATGTTCCAAGAGGTTTATTTCCTTGGAGAGCCATTGGCGGGATTGGCAGAACTTGAAGAATGTCCCCAAGGCATCGGCGTGCTTGTTCACCGTCTGTCCCTTCAAATCCTTCAAATCGTTCAGGTAGGTATCGACATCCCTAGCCGTGAGTTGGCGCACCTCCATCTTGAATGCCTTCGCGAACGCTCCGCACCTGCTCCCAATGTCTACTCGTAGGTAGTGGGCATTGCGCCCTGCATCCTCCTTGGCCTTTTTAAAGGCCTCAAATGCCTCTGCAACGGGTTTTCCGATGATCCCTGCGGCATTGTGCCTCAAGTAGAATCGTGCTGCCTCCATGAGTGAGTGATTCCCTAGAACCTTGCGAACCTCTGCGTAATCAATCGCAGCGGCATCAAGAGGGATGTTGAACTGCCTCACGGCCTCCAAGGCTCGTCCGTAGGCCAGCCGATCCTTCCCGTTCAACTGCATGGCATCGATGTCGCCACGGGAAAGCTGGGCGGCTTTAGCTGTTGCCTCCTTCTTGGCCTCATCCAGATCAGCAAAGGATGGCCTGTGGCGTTTGCCTCCTAGGTGGTACGAGAGCTTGAAGTAGACCGATCCATCGGGCCGTTTCTCACGATAAATTTTTACCGAGGAAGATCCCGCTTTGATGGTCAGGGGGAACTTTTCTGCCTTGGTCTTCTTTGGTGATGGATTGCGTGAAACCATGCATCCAATGTCCCAAAAGTGTCCCAAAATTCAAGAAGAACTTTTAGCGATAGCTCCAACGCCTTGCTGCATAAAGGCTTAGAGTGGAGCGGGTAGAGGGAATCGAACCCTCATGGCCTGCTTGGAAGGCAGGAACTTTACCACTAAGCTATACCCGCATGGACTACATTTATCGATAGCACAGTCCCGATTTCAGGTCAACCCGAAGGCTCCATCACAGACTGAGTCTCCTACTTGGAGGGGCCTGACTGGGAACCGATGCCGGCTCTTTCCAAGGCCTCGCCGAATTGGAGAGAAGCATGGTTTTTCCTTTTTTGAATCTGCAAGGGTGAGGTGAGCTGGACATAGAACAGTCCACCTAGCACTAGCATCAGGATGATTCCCGCGATCACCCTCATCCGGAGCGATGTGGATCGTCGAATCCGTTTCTGGAGGTCGGCCTCCATCTCGCTAAGGTTCATGAATTGATGCTGGTGGTGGTCAGGCTAGCTTCTTCGCGAGGATCTCACCCACCACGGCCGGGTTTGCCTTCCCCTTGGAGAGCTTCATGACCTGACCCTTGAGGAAGTTGAGTGCGGCTTCCTTGCCCGACTTGTAGTCGGCGACGGAGGCAGGGTTGGCATTGATCACCTCGTCACAGAAACCCTCGATGGCCCCGGTATCGCTGACCTGCTTGAGTCCCTTCTCCTCCACGATGACAGCCGGTGCCTTGCCAGTGAGCATCATTTCGGCAAAGACCTCCTTGCCTTGGCGGCCACTGATGGTACCGCTCTCGATGAGGGCGGTGAGTTCCCCGATCTGGGGAGCCTTGACGGGGCACTGCGAGAGATCGAGCGATGCCGCGGAGAGGGCGCTCAGGAGGTCGTTGATAATCCAGTTCGCAACACTCTTGGGCTTCGGCGATCCCTTGCTTGCAGCTTCAAAGAAATCGGCAAGCGCGGCGTCATCGGCCAGGACGGAGGCATCGTATTCGCTGATTCCGAAGTCGGCGACGAAGCGGTCGCGCTTCGCCTGGGGCAACTCCGGCATGCCAGACTTGGCCGCTTCAACAATCTTGGCCGTGCGCACCGGCAGGAGATCTGGATCGGGGAAGTAGCGGTAATCGTGGGCCGACTCCTTGATGCGCATGAGGGTGGTCTCACCGCGGTCGTCATCCCAGCGGCGGGTCTCCTGATCGAGCTTTCCACCAGCCTTCACAAAAGCAATCTGGCGCTCGATCTCGAAGGAGAGGGCCCGGCGGACTCCGCTGATGGAGTTGAGATTCTTCAGCTCGATCTTGGTGCCGTACTCTTTCTGGCCGACGGGACGCACCGAGACATTCACGTCACAGCGCATCTGACCCTTTTCCATGTCGGCGTCGCTGATATCGCCATAGACAAGAATCTGGCGGAGCGCGGTGAGGTAGGCGAAGGCCTCCTCCGGGGAAGCAATATCGGCCTCGGAGACGATCTCCATGAGGGGCGTGCCCGCACGGTTGAAATCGATGCCGCTGGAGCTCTCGAGGTGAAAGCTTTTGGCAACATCCTCCTCCAAGTGAATGCGTGTCAGCCGGATCGTCTTGCCGGGGGTCGCAATCGTCTTCTGCGCGTCCTTCGGGTAGGCTGACTCGTGCAGCGGGACGCCGCCGCCGAGGCAGAGCGGTTGGTCATACTGCGAGATCTGATAGTTCTTCGGCATGTCCGGATAGTAGTAGTTCTTACGGTCGAACTTGCAGACCTCGGGAATATTGCAATCGAGCATCAGGCCGGCGCGGGCCGTAAGGCGGAGGGCCTCGCCGTTCATGACAGGCAGGGCGCCGGGAAGTCCAAGGCAGGTAGGGCAGGTGTGGGTGTTCGGCTCGGCGCCATACTCGACCTTGCACCCGCAGAACATCTTGCTCTTCGTCTTGAGCTGGGCGTGGACTTCAAGGCCGATGGTCACGGTGTATTCGGTGCTCATGATAGGTGTCTCGGGATCAGTTAGTGGTGCTGCTTGGCGTCACGGAGGGTTTGGAAGAGAAATTCTTAGCGTGAGGTTGCGCCCGAGGCGAGCGCGGAGACGCCGATGCCTTGGCCTGGATATTGAGGGGCTTGCCTTGCCGCCCGAGGGCAAAGTCCAGCGCCTCACCAAGATTGATCTCCTTGAATTCGGCTATCACTTGAGGGTCGTTGGCCACTGCCTGAACATTCTTGTTTCTGAAAAGCGGGAGAAAATTCCTGCTTTCGGCAGCTTTCGCGAAAGCCGGATCCTGAGCCAGAGCGACCATGCGAGGATTGCTCAGCAACTTCTGAACCCCCGGATACTGGACGAAGCGTTCCAGTGACTGCGGGTTTCCCATCACAACGGAGATTTTCACCATGTTGTCGTAAAAGGATGTGGGCAGGGGATCCACTCCCTGAAGTCTCTGTCCAGTCACCCCCAGCTCCAGAGACTTCCTAAGCTTGATAAGAAAGAGGGTCTTTTGCTCCGTAGCCGGGGAGCGCCCCTCTTGCTGGGCCTGTGCCAGACGCAACTCCCCAAGGGCGCCAAGCCCCCGGATCAGCGTGATGCTCGCCGAGAGCAAGATCAGCCCGTAGACGATCCCGCAGACTGCTCCCCCCAAACCGAAGCCCCAACGGAGTACGCCCCTATGATTTTGTGTCGTCTTGAAGAGAAGACCGGCCAGCAGCGACACCCCAACGTAGATGCCTAGTCCGACGCAGAGCCCTGCGACAATCGGTGCAAACAGCGGTGGCACCTTGGAAAAAAAGGAGGCGCATGTCCCCGTGGCGCCCGCTGCCGCCGATCCTCCCACCCATGCAAAGAAGAGTGCCGCAAGGCGCAGGAGGCCTCGTACCAATCCGAGACGCCATCCACGCCAGATTTCCCAGAGCAGAAACAGCGTGGCGGCGTAGAATAGATACCGCTGCCATTCTGGAGAGCCTTGGAGGAGCATTCGTAGAAACTGCTTAAAAAAAGCCCTGCTAAAAAGCTAAAAGGAGTGCCGCCGGAGCAACCTCCGACGCCACTCCTTGGGGATGAGATCTTTTATGCCGACGGGATCGCTACCGCCTCGTCCTTCGTCTCGTCGCGCAGTGTCGAGTTGGTGGCGGCGGCCGGGGCCAACTGCTCGTCACGACCGGTGAACTTGACGCTCAGGAGTTTGCTGATGCCGCGCTCTTCCATCGTGACACCGTAGAGGGAGTCGGCACGGGACATCGTCCGCTTGTTGTGCGTGATGACCATGAACTGGCTCTGGCCGATGAAGCGGTCGAGCAGCTTGATGAATCGGCCGATGTTCGACTCGTCGAGAGGAGCATCCATCTCGTCGAGTACGCAGAAGGGGGAGGGCTTCACCATGTAGATGGCGAAGAGAAGGGCCACAGCCGTCATGGTTCGCTCACCACCCGAGAGCAGGGAGATGCTCTGCAGCTTCTTGCCGGGCGGGCTCGCGATGATCTCGATCCCGCTCTCCAGAGGATCGCTTGCATCGATAAGGAGGAGGTTCGCTTTTCCGCCTCCGAAGAGCTGGGTGAACATCTCCAGGAAGTTCACGCGGATCTTCTCGAACGTCTCGGAGAAGAGTTCCTTGGTGGTCTTGTTGATGCGCGCAATCGCCTCCATCAACTCGGCCTTACCATTGATCAGATCCGTGTTCTGCTGCTCCAGGAAGTTGTACCTCTCCTCCAGTTCGTCATATTCCTGAATGGCGTCGAGATTGACAGGGCCCATGGAATCGACACGTTCTGTCAACTCCGCAACGACCAGCTCGATACGTTCCCACGGAATCTCTGCCGGGATCGGGCCGCTCATTGCATGATTCAAGGCCTGGACGGCTTCGATGGATGCCTCGGTATTTTCATTCGCGGCACTGCCACCTTCGCCTTCAGCCGACGACTCGGTTGTCTCCGGAAGGACGCTGCGGCGCTCTTTCTCCTTCTGCTGGGCAACAGCCTTGAGCAAGCCGTAACGGTCAGGTTCGAATCCTGCCAAATCGAGTTGGTAGCGGCGGGAGACATGATCACGGATCGACTCGGATCGGAGCCTTAGCTCGGCAAGTCGCACTTCATTCTTGGAGCGGTTGTCCTGCAACTCGGAAAGGTTCTTCCGCGCGCCACGAAGGGCGATCTCAAGCGCCTCGACGCCAGCTTGAAGTTCGGCACGGCGGACACCGAGTTCGAGGACGCGGCTCTCGGCCTCGACACTCTCGGATTTCCATCCCTCAACGCTCTCGGCGAGGCTTGCCGATTCCGCCTCAAGGGACTTGATGCGCTCCTCTTGGGTCGCGATGTCACGCTCACGGGCGGTGATGGTCTCGGCAAGTTCGCGGATGCGGGCCTCCATCGGCGCCCTCTGGCGCGAGAGCGCGTCCTGGCGCTGGCGCTCTGTGGCGACACGCAGGCGGGCCTCCGAAAGGTCGCTAGCAGCTTCTGTCTCGGCATCGCGCAGCATGGCAATACGGGCCCCGGCGGCCGAACGCTCCTCACGTGCCGTGGCCAGCTCGAGGGTGGCAGTCTCCAGCTCCTGTTGTCGTCCCGAAATCTGCTCGTCCAGCAGGCCGACATGCTCCTGGAGCGAGGTAATTTCTCCTTCTAGTGATTCGTAACGGTGGCGGACATTCTCCAGTTCACGGCTGGCAAGCAGGTTGTCAGCCTGTGCGGCGGCAAGCAGTCCCTGTGTATTGCCGAGGTGCTCGCGGGCATCGCGAAGCCTGTTGATCGCGGATTCAAGGGCGCCAAGCGCCCCCTCCCTGACAAGGGAGAGCCTGGAGGAAGTTTCCCTCAGGGTCTCGACCTCACGCTCCAGCGAAGCAATCTGGGATCTCCGGAGTAAGGCGGAGTTGGTGGCTTCACCTGTAGCCCCGCCGTGGGCAAGTCCTTCCCGGTCGATGAACTCGCCGGTGCGTGTGGCAAAAGCCAAGGTCGGGCTCTGCTTCTTCAGTCGGAAGGCCGTCGCCAGATCCGGCACGATCGCCACATTCTCGAGGAGTCTGGCAATGAGACCATGGGCCGGCCCCATCGCGACGTTGACGCGCACGACATCGGTCGCCCAGCAAAGAGCCCCCTCGGGTAAGGCAGCCGTCTGTCCGGAAGAGGCCGCAAGGAGATCACCCGCGAGGACGGCGGCTCGACCTTGGGCCGCCTCCCTGAGTGTCTGGAGGGCGGCTTCGGCCATGTCAGCATCGGCAAAGATAATGGCCCTGCTGGCTGCCCCGAAAGCAGCTTCCACTGCGGGAATCTCGGCCGCAGGAACCTCGATCAGTGAGGCAAGTGTTCCAAGAATACCGGTCTGGAAGAACTCCGGTCGATCGAGACCCCTCAAGATCGCCTGCGCTCCCTCACCAAGGCCCTCGCCCTCCCTCTCCATCTGGAGAAGAATCTCGAGCCGGTGATCCCGCTCGGCAAGTTGCTTGCCGGCGTTGTTCCACTCCAACTCCACATTCTGACGAGCAGTCTGGGCCTCGTCATGCCCCTGTTGCGCAGCCAGAAGCTCCTGCTCGGCGGCATCAAGAGAGGCCCGGGTCGAAGCCTGTGCGGCGGCAGTCTGTTCAGCACGTGTCGCTGCGGTGGTGACAGCCAATCCAGCCAGTGAGAACTGCTCTTGAAGTTGAAGGGTACGGGCACGCTCCGCATCGCGTCGGGCACTGGAGGTCGAGAGCTCACCGCGGACATCAGTCAGCCTATTTTCCAACCCGTGAAGCCGTCCGGTCAGTGCGTCGGTCGACTGCTCGGCGGTCTGACGCTCGAGCTGGGCTTGCTGGAGGCGGGCGGCACCGGCCTGAAGCTGCTCCTCCTCGGCGCGGAGGATATCAAGGAGCGTCACCAACTGCGCGTCGGTCTGCTCGATCTCGTTCTCCTGCTCACGGATCCTCAGGTGCGTGGCATCAATGTCGGCACGGGCTCGGATCGTCATCTCACCGAACTCGCCGCAACGCTCGGCATTCGTCTCGCGGCGATTCTCACCGGAGAAGATGCGATTTCTCAGCGTCTGCAGTTGGTCGCGGGCAGCCTCGGTTTCCGAGTCGAGTACGGAGACCTGCTCCCGGGCTCCGGCCACCTCGATCTCTTGCTCGGCGATCTCGCGTTCGTGAAGAGCACGCGATTCGGCGCTCCTCTCGACCTGCTCGGCCACCTCGGTGATGGATCTTTCCAGATCGAGGTAGGTGCGGTGTGACAGATGGGTATCGAGGACTCGCAGATCCTCCATGAGGGATTGGTAGCGGCGGGCTTTCCCAGCCTGGCGCTGCAGGGAGCCGATCTGTCGCTTTACCTCCTTGATGATGTCCGAGACGCGGAGGAGGTTGGACTCCGTGTACTCCAGCTTGCGGAGGGCCTCTTTCTTCTGAGCCTTGTACTTCGTGATGCCAGCCGCCTCCTCAAAGATGGCTCGCCGATCCTCAGGTCGGCTATTCAGAAGCTGGGCCGTGCGCCCCTGCTCCATGATCGAATAGGCACTCCGACCGATACCAGTGTCCATGAAGAGATTGTGGATGTCCTTGAGCCTGCAGGGTGTGCCGTTGATGAGGTACTCGGACTTGCCGTCGCGGAAGACCCGACGCGTGATGCAGACCTCGTTCCACTCCACACCGAGCTCTTTCTCACACTCGGCGAATGTCATCGAGACCTCAGCCATGTTATGAGGCTGCCTGGTGTCGGTGCCGTTGAAGATGACATCGGCCATTTCCCCTCCACGCAGGGCTTTGGCCGACTGCTCGCCTAGTACCCAGCGGATGGCATCGAGGACGTTGGATTTACCGCAACCGTTCGGGCCGACGATGGCCGTCACTCCACGGTGAAAGCGCAGGACCGTCTTCGGGGCAAAAGACTTGAAGCCGATCAGCTCAAGGGATTGGAGATACATGAAAAAAGGGGTTTGGGAGGGGCTTCTAAAAGTAAAGCGAACCAAGCAGGAAGGTTCAACCAAAAATAGCAAAAAACACTACTGATTGGGGTCTTGTTGTTATATTGCCACAATATATAGTGGTTTAAGTCAGATTTGTAGACTATCTCTTGAGAAAGCTGGACATCCAAGAGCAATGGAAACTTGGATAATGGATCGCGCTTGCCTAGGAGTTGAGGGATGCATTCCTTTGATTTCACCCCCACGCTCTCCAAACGCATCGTCTCCGTCATCACGATCGACCGGGCGGAAGATGCAGAACCCCTGGCCCAAGCCCTGCTCGACGGCGGCCTTGATGCCATGGAGGTAACCTTCCGCACAGAGGCTGCCCCCGAGGCGATCCGCCGGATCAAAGCCGCTTTTCCAAAGGTCCACCTCGGCGCAGGCACACTCCTGACCGGGGAACAAGTGGTCAAGGCACTCGGGGCCGGAGCCACCTTCGGTCTTGCTCCCGGCCTGAACCCTGAAATCGTCCGATTCGCCCACGAGCGCGGCATGGGATTCATCCCGGGCGTGATGACGCCGACCGATGTCGAAATCGCGCTGTCTCTCGGTTGCATGGTGCAGAAGTTCTTCCCGGCCGATGTGGCGGGTGGTGTCAAGATGCTCAAGACCCTCTCCGGCCCTTACGGCCACACGGGCGTAAAGTTCATCCCCCTCGGAGGGGTGAGCGCCTCCACGATGAGAGATTATCTTGATGCCCCTGGCGTCGCGGCCGTCGGCGGCTCTTGGATCGCCGACCGTAATCTCATCAAGGCGGGCGACTGGGCGGGCATCACGGCTCTTGCGAAAAAAGCCATCGCCATCGCCATGGGTGGCGAAGCGGAGGAACCTTTGGAGTAGAGCAGTTGCTCTAGCTCTTTCTCTTCCTCTAGTCGGCTGAACTCATCGTCAAGGCTGCTGCCAAGGCCCGGATCTGATCCGGCTCATGTGCGGCACTCAGGGTGATCCGCAGGCGGGCTGTATGGCGGGGGACCGTGGGATAGCGGATCGCCGGAACAAAGAACCCTGCATCCGATAGCCGGGAAGCACCGGCCAAGGCTCTCACCTCACTTCCAAGGATCAGGGGGACAATCGCGCTTGTAGCCGTCGGCATCCCGAGTCCGGCACTCAGGAGTCGGATGTGTTCCCGCAACCGAACTTTCAAGCTCTCGCCCTCCTGCGACTGAACTATCCGAAGCCCCGCACGGCAGGCTGAGGCCACGGCAGGTGAGGGGGCCGTGGAAAAAATGAAACTCCGCGCGCGGTTGATCAGGTGATCGATCAGCATGCGCGACCCGGCGATGTAACCACCGGAGACCCCGAGCGCTTTGCCTAGGGTTCCCATCTGGATCTCGATCCGGTCGTTGAGTCCAAGCCCCCCCGTCAAACCCTGCGCCCCATTTCCCAAGACTCCGACTGCGTGGGCTTCATCGACGAAGAGGAGGGCTCCGTAGCGCTCTTTCAGCTCCACGATCTCGCGCAGCGGTGCCAGATCACCATCCATGCTGAAGACCGACTCGGTGATGATCATCACCCTGGCATCGGGATGTTTTTCCCGTGCCCAACTCAGGTGGGACTCCAGTTTCTCCAGATCATTATGGGGAAAGATCCTCAACGTGGCATCACTGGCCCGCGCCCCATCGATGAGACAGGAGTGAGCCAACTTGTCCATGATAATGACATCCCCTTTGCCGACCAGCGCGGGGATCGTTCCCGTGGCGGCCGCCACTCCGGTCGAGAAGACAAGGGCGGCCTCGGTCCCCTTGGCCACTGCGAGCTCCTCCTCCAAGGCTGCGTGTTCCGCCGTGGTCCCGCAGATCAAACGCGAGGCCGTGGAGCCCACGCCCCAGCGCAAGGCGGCTTCACTCATAGCTTGCGCAAGCGCTGGATGGGAGGCTAGGCCCAAGTAGTCGTTGGAGGAGAAATTGATCAGTTCACGTCCGGCACAGGTAATCCCGGGGCCCCGTGCCGATTCCATCACCCGCAGGGATCGGCGCAGTCCCTGCCCGGCAAGAGTCACGAGATTGGCGCTCAATTGCGCATCCAAGGAGTCCATGGAGGAGGTCATCAGTGGATCGATTTTCCCGATGAGTTTATTTGGGCAAGTTTATTTCGACTTCGGGGAGGTTTTGGGTGCAGCCCTCACGGCATCGAGTTTGCTCACAAGGGGGGCATCGCGTTCCGTGACGAAATTCACCACCAGTCCGGAGCGTCCGGCACGGGCCGTCCGTCCGACGCGGTGGAGATAATTCTCCATCTGTCGCGGCAGGTGGTAGTTGATCACGCGGCCGACATGCTCGACGTCGAGGCCACGGGAGGCAAGATCGGTCGAGATCAGCAGGGCGACCTCACCATCGCGGAAGGACTTGAGGTTCCGGCGACGCTCGGCCTTGTCCATCTCCCCCCGGTAGACCACGCAAGGCCACCCGGCCTCCTCCAACTCCTCGGCAAGCTTGTCGCACTGCTCGCGGGTATTGGTGAAAAGGATCGTGCCTCCCTGCACCTTTTTCCCCAAAAGACTTTCGAGCAAGGGGAAACGCTTGCCGTCGACCACCTTTTGATTCGTGGTGGTGAGGCTGGCAACGACGCGGTGACTCCCTTGGCTGCGGATGACCTCCGCTTCGGTGAAGAGCTCCGCGACCAGTTTCTCCACGGCGGGGGGAAGGGTTGCCGAGAAGAGCGCGAGCTGGCGATCGGAGGGGCACTTCTTCACGATCCGGCGAACATCCGGCAAGAACCCGTGGTCCACCATCTGATCGGCCTCATCAAGCACCAGCGTGCGGACATCTCCCAGCGTGACCAACCCCGCCTCCATCATCTTGATGAGGCGACCCGGTGTGGCAACCAAGACTTCGAAGGCCCCTTGGAGACTGCGTTTTGCAACCTCCATGGTTGTTCCACCGAGCAGTGAGCGCACGCGCAAACGTGTCGTATGAGTGAACGGCTTGAAGGCCTTGGCGACCTGCTCACCCAACTCCCGGGTCGGAACAACCACGATGGCACGGGGTTCCCCGTAGACCTTGATCGGATTCCCATCCAGCTCGAGGGTCTTGAGCCGATGAAGGATCGGAAGGGCGTAGGTCAGCGTTTTCCCGCTACCCGTCTCGGCAACCCCCACCACGGAGCGTCCGGCGAGCAGCGCCGGCACCGCTTGGGCCTGTATCTCCGTCGGCGTGGTCAGGTTCTTTTCCACAAGCGTCTCCTGAAGGGTGGAAAGCAGGTTGAGATCGGCAAAGGAGTTCATGATGGGGAACATGGTAGCCCATTCTCAGGGAGAGGGGAGCAATTATCCCGGAGAGGTGCTCTCTGATCAAAATCCAGATAGGGTAGTTGCAGCTAATCGCGCTATGCTGAACGAATCTGGATCGTCATCCCTCCGGGTGCCGTTTGTTGCTCACCGAGCAAAAAACCGGATGGGGAGGGATTCGAACCCTCGTTACCGATAAAGGTAAACACGCTTTCCAAGCGTGCGCGATCGACCACTCTGCCACCCATCCTGAATGACTGAACTCACGACACTAGGTCTGTTGGTCAATGGGTGCAAGCCACTAGGCGGGGGTAAGTTGATTTTTGTGACATTCCTCGGGGCTTCTTCCTTGCCCAGTGCCAACCCCGCGTTCATAAAAGGAATCTCTTTTCCAATCTGGGAAAGCCTTTCTCCAACTTACCGATGAGCGCCACCGCCACCACTGCAGAACCCAAGACTGAAACAGCCGTCCCGATGATCAACGTCCAGGTCGACGGCGTCTGGAAACAGTTTCCAAAGGGCACGCGCCTGATCGAGGCCTGCATGAAGAGTGGAAGCTACGTCCCTCACTACTGCTACCACCCCGCACTAAGCTCTCCGGGTAACTGCCGCATGTGCCTCATCGAGATGGGGACGCCGAAGATGGGCCCGGATCGCAAGCCCGAGATCGGTCCAGACGGGCACCCCGTGATCAACTGGAGCCCTAAGCCCGCCATCTCCTGCGCCATTGAGGTCTCCGAAGGTCTCGGCGTTCGCACCAACTCACCGCTGGTCGAGGATTGCCGGAAGGGTGTGATGGAGTTCCTCCTGATCAATCACCCGCTCGATTGTCCCATCTGCGACAAGGCAGGAGAGTGCCGCCTTCAGGAGTTCTCCGTCGAGTATGGCAACGCCCACTCCCGCTTCGAGGATCCCAAGGTCAAGAAACCGAAGCATGTCGACATCGGCGAGAGGATCGTCCTCGACGACGAGCGCTGCATTCTCTGCTCCCGCTGCATCCGCTTCATGGACGAGGTGGCCAAGGATGACTGCCTCGGCTTCGTCGACCGCGGTGGTCACACCCATCTCACCGTCCATCCCGGCAAGCGTCTCGACAGCAACTACTCGCTTAACACCGTCGACATCTGCCCGGTTGGCGCGCTGACCTCCAAGGACTTCCGCTTCAAGATGCGCGTCTGGTTCCTGAAAGAGACCAAGACCATCGATACGAACTGCGGTATCGGTAGCAACATCCTCATCGGTAGCCGCGAGAACAAGATCCACCGGATCACCCCGCGCGAGAATGAGGCGGTGAACGCCTTCTGGATGCCCGATTCCCACCGCCTCAACTACACCTACATTCACCGTGAGGATCGTCTCAAGGAGCCCTTGGTGGGCGGCGCATCGTCCAAATGGAAAGAGGCCGTGTCTGCGGCTGCGGAAACCCTCAAGTCTCATGCCGGCAACAGCACGGCCATCATCGCTTCCGGACGCATGACCAACGAGGAGCTCTTCCTTGCCCGCCGCCTTGCCAACGTCCTCCAGACCGAGCTGATCGACATCCGTCCCCGCGCCCAGAAAGGTGACGGATTCCTTGTTTCCGACGATGGCAATCCCAATACCCGTGGCGCCCGTCTCCTCGGGGTCGCCTCGGCCACTCCGGGTTCACGTCTCCCGGAGATCGTCTCAGGCATCGCCTCCGGACAGATCACATCCCTGGTTGTTCTCGGGGAGAACCCACTCCACTGCGGCCTCGGTGAAACCGATCTGGGCAAGCTCGCGTCGCTCATCACCATCGACATCCTTCCGAACACCTCCCTCCGCTTCTCCAAGGTCGTCCTTCCCGGCAGCGCCTCCGCGGAGAAGCGCGGCTCCATGGTGAACGTGAACGGACGACTGCAACGCCTCAACCGGGCGCTCACGGCTCCGGGAAATGCTCGTGACGACTGGGAGATCCTCAACGACTTGCTCAAGGCCCTCGGTGGCGAGGGCGCCTCTTCCTTGGAAGACCTCTTCAAGCAGATGGCCTCGGAGATCCCGGCGCTTTCGGGCCTGAACTTCGGCAAGATCGGTGACCTCGGAATCACCCTGAACGCCTGAACTTTTTGCCCATGGATCCGCTGGAAGAGTTAAAATCCTTCCTCCGCTTTCCCAGCATTTCCACCCAGCCGGAGCATGCCCCGGATCTGGCTACCTGCGCCGAGTGGCTTTGGGAGAAGCTGACCGCGATCGGACTGACCGCCTCGTTGCATTCCACCCCCGGTTCTCCCGTGGTAGTGGCCCGCTCGGCCCACGATCCCAAGAAGCGGACCGTATTGATTTACGGCCACTACGATGTGCAGCCACCGGAGCCGCTGTCAGGTTGGACCACCCCCCCCTTCGAGCCCCGCATTGAGAACGGTCATATCCATGCACGTGGTGCGGCTGATAACAAGGGCCAGATCCTGGCTCATATTCTGGGCGTGGCCGAGACCTTCCGCGAGAGGGGCTCTCTGCCCGTCAACGTGATCTTCCTCATCGAGGGAGAGGAAGAGATTGGGAGTCCAAATCTGGAGGAGTTTCTCCGGGAACACCGTGCGGAGCTTGCCTGCGATCTCGTGGCCATCTCTGACACGGCGATGGGACCCGGCAATACGGCGGCGCTGACCTACGCGCTTCGCGGGATCGCCGCCATGGAGCTCATCGTGCGCGGCCCGGCACGGGATCTCCATAGTGGTCTCTTCGGTGGAGCGGTCGCAAACCCCGCCACGGTGGTGGCGCGTCTTCTGGCGTCACTCCACGATGCCGATGGTCGGGTCCTGATCCCCGGTTTCTATGATGCTGTCCGTCCCCTGCAACAATGGGAGCGAGCAGCGGCCGCCGATCTTGAGAGAGCAGCCGGTGGCGACGAGGCCATCAAGGAACTCGCCGGTGTGAAAGAGTTGTTCGGCGAAAAAGGGTTCACGACCATCGAGCGGATCGGGGCCCGACCCACCGCCGAGGTGAATGGAATCGGCGGCGGTTATCAGGGAGCAGGCACCAAGACCGTGCTCCCCAAGGAGGCCTTCGCCAAGATCACCTTCCGGCTGGTTGCCGATCAAGACCCTGCTCTTATCCTCGCTGCTGCCGAGGAATACCTGCGCGCCCAGACCCCTCCCGGCGTCCTGCTCGAAATCGTCACAGGCCATTCCGGCGCCGCCTACCAATACGACCCCAACTCGCCGGACGGAATTGCCGCACGCAAAGCACTCAAAGAAGCCTTCGGTGCAGAACCCCTGCTCCTCCGTGATGGTGGTAGCATCCCGATCCTTGCCACTCTGAAGGAGATCCTGGGTGTCGACTCCTACCTGCTCGGACTTGCCAATCCCGACTGCCGCATCCATTCACCGAATGAGAATATGCTGGTGGAGAATTTCCTCGGAGGTATCCGGATGAATAAGATCCTCCTCCAAGCATTGGCTAGATAGTTCCTTGGGGCTTGGAGCGCGAGCGGTGAAATCCGCTGCGTACAGACCATCTGGCGTGCGTTTTGCTCTCTGTTGACTTGAACCAAACCGCCAACCTTTTATTCTAAACCGATGTCCGCCGATCCAAACGCTCTCTATTCCCGCAAGAATCCCTTTCCCGCCAAGCTCAAGACGAACCGCAAGCTGACCGCCGCGGGTTCCGCCAAGGACACACGCCACTTCGAGATCGTGCTCGAAGGATCCGGGCTCCAGTACGAGGTCGGGGATTCCCTCGGGGTTTTTCCGACGAACAATCCCGCGCTGGTGGAGGAGATCCTCAGCGTACTCGGTTTCAGCGGGGAAGAGCAGGTGCCGGATCCGAACGGCAACACCCTCTCGATCCGTGAGGCACTGACACGCAGTTATGTGATCACGGAGAAGGACAAGAAGCTCCTTGCGGCCATTGCGGAGAAAGATCCTACGGCTGCCCATTTCGTTCCGATGACGACTCCCGAGGGGAAGGCGGAACTGGAAGCCTATGTCTGGGGGCGTGAAGTGATCGATCCCTTGCTCGCTCATCCCGCCGCCAAGTTCACCCCGGAGGAGTTCGTGAAGTGCCTGCGCAAGCTGCAGCCCCGGCTCTACTCGATTGCTTCCTCCCAGAAGGCGCATGCGACCGAGGTCCATCTCACGGTGGCTGCCGTCCGATACGAGAGCCATGGCCGCAAGCGTGAGGGTGTCTGCTCGACCTTCCTCTCAGACCGGGCTGACAACGCCCCCGTTCCCGTCTTTGTCCACACGGCCAAGCACTTCCGTGTGCCCGAGGATCTCACCACGCCCGTCATCATGGTTGGTCCGGGCACCGGTATCGCTCCCTTCATGGCCTTCCTGCAGGAACGCAAGGTCAGCGGCGCCACTGGGAAGAACTGGCTCTTCTTCGGCGATCAGAAATCGGAGACCGACTTCCTCTACCGCGAGGAGCTGGAGGCCTGGCAGGAGGAGGGTGTGCTTCACAAGCTTTCTACCGCGTTCTCCCGCGATCAGGCCGAGAAGATCTACGTCCAGCACCGCATGCTGGAGGAGGCCGGTGAACTCTTCGGATGGCTCGAGCAAGGAGCCTTCTTCTACATTTGCGGCGATGCGTCGCGCATGGCCAAGGACGTCGATGCCGCACTTCACAAGGTCGTCGAGACCGCGGGAGGCAAGTCCCCTGAAGAGGCAGCCGCCTATGTCGAGGAGCTGAAGAAGTCGAAGCGCTACCGCAAGGACGTCTACTAAGGGCGTCTCTACCAAGCTCAGGCACCGAGTCTCATTCCCTCCCTCTCCTCTGTTCATGACGAATAAGGCGCGCCGCGTCCATTTCCTGGGCATCTGCGGCACGGCGATGGGTGCCGTCGCGGTGGGCATGAAGGAGCAGGGATGGATCGTCACCGGATCCGATCAGCAGGCCTATCCGCCCATGAGCGACTTCCTCGCCGAGCGGGGGATCGAGGTTCTCTCAGGGTTTCGCCCCGAAAACCTTCCCAAGGAGGAGGCTCTCATTGTTGTCGGTAATGCCATCTCGCGCGGCAATCCCGAGGTCGAGGCGGTTCTCAACAGGAAGCTGAACTACGCCTCTCTCCCTGAGGTGCTCCGGGCCCACTTCCTGCGTGGTCGGCACAATATCGTCATCACTGGCACTCATGGGAAAACCACCACGACCTCCATGACAACATGGATCCTCGAGTATGCCGGGCTGCAGCCCTCCTACCTGATCGGTGGTATCCCCGCGAACTTGGGCCAGGGGGCCTGCCTGCGGGATGAAGCGACCTCGCGTCACTTTGTGATCGAAGGGGACGAATACGACACCGCCTTCTTCGACAAGCGCTCGAAGTTCCTCCACTACCTTCCCGAGCTCGTCGTGGTGAACAACGTGGAGTTCGATCACGCCGATATCTTTGAGAACCTTGAGGCCATCAAGCTGAGCTTCCGCAGGCTACTGAACGTTGTCCCCTCCGAGGGGATGGTGCTGATCAATGCTGATGATCAGAACTGCCTCGATGTCGCCCGCGACTGCCAGGCCCCGATCGTTGAGGTCGGCTTCTCCGAGAATGCCGGCAACAGAATCCTCCACCCCTGGCAAAAAGAGGGACATAGCGGCTTCGAGTTGTTCGGCGAGAAGTTCGAGATCCCGATGTCGGGTGAATTCAACATCCGCAACGCAGCCATGGCGGTTTCCGCCGCCCATTTCTACGGAGTTCCGACCTGTACCATCCGCGAGGCGCTGCTCCAATTTCGGGGAATCAAGCGCCGCCAGGAGGTCCGGGGCGTCGTCGGTGGCATCACCATCATCGATGACTTCGGTCACCACCCCACCGCCATCCGGCAGACGCTCGAGGGACTGGCCAAGCACTATGAGGGATCCCGACTCTGGGCTCTCTTCGAACCCCGCTCGAACACGACCCGACGCGCCATCTTCCAGCAGGAATTTCCCAAGGCCTTCGCCGCAGCTCATGGTGTGGTCATCGGGGAAGTCAACCGTGCCGCGGATCTGAACCCCGAGGAGCGCCTAGATGCCCACCGCCTCGTGGCTGACCTCGTGAAAGCCGGCAAGCCAGCCTTCCACGAGCCCTCCGCCGATAAGATTATCGAACAACTGCGGCCACAGCTGCAGGAGGGAGATGTTGTTGTGGTCTTGAGCAACGGCGCCTTTGACGGACTTCACGGGAAGCTTCTCAGTGCTCTGGCCTGAGCGGGCTTTTCCCTGTCATCGTTTCCCCGATTTCCTAACCTTGAGCAAACCATGGTAGCCGATCTCGCCGACACTCCCTCCGCACGGCTCTGCGGATCCTGCGGCATGTGCTGTGACGGCGTGCTCTTTCATGCCGTCGAGTTACAGAAGGGGGACAACCCGCGCCAGCTTGCATCACTCGGGTTGAAGCTCCGTAGTAAGAAAGGTGTCTCCTCTTTCCTCCAGCCCTGCAGCGCTCATCGGGAAGAGGGTGGCCGTTGCTCCTGCTCGATCTACGATCAGCGGCCCCAGCGATGCAAAAACTTCGACTGCCAACAGTTGCGCGGCCTCCTCTCGGGAACCATCGCCGAGGATCTTGCCCTGGAGCGCGTCCAACAAGCCCGCACGCAGGTTGAGCGTGTCCTTGGTTTACTGGATCGGATCTCTCCCACCAACCCCAACCGTTCCCTTGCCCACCGGGTCGCCAATGCCCTCACCCTCCCGCCCGGCGTCGAGCGTGGCGCTCCTCACGAAGAACTCGAGACAGCCATGAAGGGGTTGGAGTCCCTGCTCCAAAAAGAATTCCGGGTGTCTTAATGCTGGGGCCTTAGCCTTGTTACGTCTTAGGTGTCGATCTTCCACCCATCTATCTCTCCCCTCTCCTTTCACCACGTGAGCGCTTCCCTGAAGATCCTGGTGGTCCGGCGCGATAATATCGGCGATCTGATCTGCACGACACCCCTGCTGCATGGTCTTCGCACAAAATATCCCGAGGCCTGGATCTCGGTCCTTGCCAGCAGTTACAACGTGCATGTTCTGGATGGAAATCCCGACGTCAACGAGGTCTTGGTCTTCCTCAAGAAGAAGCAAAAGAGCCATGGTTACGGTCGATTGGGCATGCTCTGGAATCGCTGGCAGCTTCTCCGCTCAATCCGTAGCCAACGCTTCGATCAAGTCATCCTGGCAAACGGGGGCTGGCGTTACGGCCATACGCTTGGCGGGAGGCAGACCATCGGCTTCCGCGAGCCCGGAGAGCCGGACCATCGTCAGCCCGATGTTCTTGCACCGGATCACGGCGGGTTTGAGGAGCACGAGGTCTCCAAGATGGCCCGACTTGGACGCATGCTGGGTGCGGAGGAAACCATGGGCAAAACAAAGCTTTTCCCTGACACCCATCAGCTTGAGCTTCAACGAGCCAGACTTATCTCCCTGGGTTGGGATCCGGCCAGGCCATCGCTGGCTCTCCATATTAGCTCCCGCATGCCAAAGCAGCGGTGGCCGGTGGATTCGTTCGTCGCCTTGGCAAAGCACTTGATGGCCTCCCACCATGTCCAGGTGCTCCTCTTCTGGTCACCCGGCTCGGAGCGCGACGCCATGCACCCCGGTGATGATGACAAGGCGCAACTCCTCCTCGGGCAACTGCGTCATCTTCCGGTCTTCCCCTGCCCCACCAACACCATCCCCGAATTGGTGGCCGCCCTCTCCCTTGCCGACCAGATGATCTGCAGTGACGGCGGGGCGATGCATGTCGCGGCAGCCTTGAACAAACCGATCGTCTGCTTCTTCGGTCCAAGCCCAGTGCCCGAATGGCATCCTTGGGGGGTTCCGTACGTTGCGCTTCAGCAGCCCTCCCGTGTGGTCGCCGAGATCTCAGTCGAAGAGGCCTTGGCGGCCTACGAAAAACTTCAAGAAAGCCTTCGGCAGGCCACGTAAACCGTCCCGGTCGATTCCCCGCCTCGGATGGGATTTGGGAAGCTCACCACCGTCGCCTCAACACGAGGGAAGACCTCACGGAGATGCGAGCAGAAGGCTTCGTCGGGTGCTTCGTCCGACCACATGGCGAAGACGCCGCCAGGATGTAGGTGCGTCCTCAGGGTCTGCAACCCCTCGGTCGTGTAGAAGGCAGCGTGACGCGGATTGAGCCAATGCCCGGGCGTGTGGTCGATATCGAGCAGGATGGCGTGGAACCTCGAGCCGGGAAACTCCGTATCTAAGCCTGTTACAGGATCGGCGGCGCGTGCAAAGAAGTCTGCTTCCCGAAAGCACGTTCTTGGATCGCCTGACAGCCCCTCACCGAGCGGAACCATCCCGCTCTGATGCCAGCGGATCACCGGCTCCAGAAAGTCGATCACCAGCAGCTTGCCGACTTCTTTATTTCTTAAGGCGGCCGCGGCGGTGTAACCAAGACCCAGGCCACCGACGACCACATCGAGCGACCCCCCTCCGGTCGTTTCCACCGCTGCAAGACCAAGATCGGCCAGAGCCTCTTCCACCACATGGAAGAGACTGCTCATCAGAAATTCCCCGTTGAGGATGATCTCGTGGACAACCTCGTTCTCCAACATGGGGATCCGACGCCGGCGCAGGATCAGCTCGCCGAGTTGGGTATCGCAGTAATCGAGTTCCTCAAAAGACTTCTCCATCCCATGACGCTCTTTTGGGAATCTCCTGTTGGCGAGCAGTTATGGCGAGCCATCCCGATGGAATTTATCTTGTCGCCATTCACTTTCTGCAGCATGAGCATGTTAAGACACCAACCTGTTTTGCCCTCCAAGGTTACGACATCCACCCACTTTCCATGAAAAATCCACTCCTTCTCACACTGGCCGGCTTTCTCTTGATCGGCTCTCTCCGGGCAGAAAAGCCCTCTCCCATCGACCCCAACGCCCTCTCGATGCTCAAGCGGATGAGCGCCACGCTCTCCGCTGCGAAAGCCTTCTCCGTGGAAACTCACGGCATCATGGAGGTCCCCTCCGTCTCGGGCCAGTTCATTACCCTCTTCCCCTCCGGACGACTCTCGCTCCAGCGCCCCGACAAGGTGCGTGCTGAACTCGGGGGAGATGCGCCTCCTTTTGATTTTTATTATGACGGGACCTCGGTCTCCGCGATCGCACCGCACACGAAGGTTTTCTCAACGCTGAAGGCCCCATCGACCATCGACGAGATGCTCTCCGGTCTGCAGCAGGAAACCGGGATCCGCTTTCCCTCCGCCCCGATCCTCAACAGCGATCCGTACGGCGTCCTATCGCGCGGACTCCTGAGCGCCGTTGTCGTCGGCCCCTGCAAGGTAAACGGCGTCGAGTGCGATCATCTGGCCTTCCGATCCCCCGGTGTGAATTGGGAAATCTGGATTGATGCAGGCCAACGCGCCGTGCCCCGCCGTCTGGCTGTCACTTTCACCGATAGGCCCAACTTCCCTCGCTCGATCGTGGAGTTTTCCTCCTGGAATCTTCATCCATGGCTTCATCAGTCCTTGTTCATGTTTCACCCTCCCACCGGTTTCAAGGAAATCCCCTTCAAGACCGTGCTGAAAGATTCCGACCGCTGATCAATCCAATACCCATTTTCTTCATGAACTCCTTACGATCCTTGTCCGTCACCAGCCTAATTGTGGCTGCAGCTCTCTTCCTGACGGCCTGTAACGGCTCCGCCTACTACGGGCCGACCGTCTACACGCCCCCACCGGTGGTTCCTTTCTACGGTTGGGGTGGTGCCGGCTATTACGGCGGGGCCTACTACGGCACCAGTGCCGCTTACTACAACAGCTCCTACTACCGCGGCGTCAACGGCGCCGCCTATCACACCCCTTATGCTTCCGGCGGGTATTACCACACCCCATATTCCAGCAGTGCCTACTACCACAATGCCAACGGCAGTTATGCCTACTCGCATGATGGTTATGGCAGTGCCTATGGGGCACGAGGGGGGTCGGCTTCATGGGGTGGCGGATCGGGAAGCGCTACCGGGTACAGGGGGCGTTCCGTCTCCTGGCACCGCTAATCGCGTTGACCGAAGAACCAGCGATTCCCTCTGATTGCGGGGATTAGCTGCGGCTCCTCCGCTCCCGGTCCCAATCACGACCCTTGTTTCCAACGCGGCTCCACCAAGCTGGGGCCGGCATTTTTGGTGAGGATGATTTGTCACTCCCAGCGCTTTGCTGCTCTTTTGGGTTAGTCGCGGCCTTCCTGTCGCCCTTGCCACCTCTCGCAAGGGTTACCTGCTTTCCGGGAATCACCTTGCGGTACATCTCAAGTCGGCAGTTGAATCCCCCCAAATCGACGGTCTTCTGAAACTCCAACTTCAGCGAAGGATCGGAGGGGCCGGTGCGAAGAGGATTCACGAAGACGAGCCGGCCTCCCACCTTCAAGGCGCAGGACGCGGCGGCATAGAGGTCGGAGAAAAGCCCCTGCATGTCCTTGATCCGGACGCGTCGTCCGAGGGGGGGATTGGTGATCATGAGCGAGATACTTCCGGGGGAAATCCCGGCTTTCGTTGCCGCATCCCGGAAATCACATTCCACCATTTCGGCGCGCGCTCCCCCCATCCTTGGGTTATCACGGCGGGCCGCATCGAAGTTTTCCCGTGCCACGGCGATGGCCTTGGCATCCAAATCCGTTCCGTAAGCCATGACCACACCTCCTCGCAGGGAGCGCTCCACAAGTTCCAGGCCCGATCCGCAGAAGGGATCCCAGACGATCTCATCCGGCTTCACTCCCGCCAGACGCACCATGCACGCAGCAAGCGGCGGATGTGAGGCGGCCGCAATGTCATCCTGACGGTAACCGAGTCGCGGATCGGGGTAGAGTCGCGGCCTTAGCTCGACCATGGATTCCCCGCGGCCACTCGGAGTACTTGATGAAGTTTCGGGGATCACGTCGACCGACCAGAGGGATTGCCGCGAATCATTCAGGATGGAAGGAGAGAGTGCATAGGCACGATCCACCACTTGGCGGACGGCTCCGCGTTGATGACCGCGGCCGGCGAATTCCAGCCGGTAGCGGGGCTCTCCCGCCGTGGCGGCGGTCATGATCTCGCGGGCACGATTCGATGCGATGCATCGCGCCAGGGGCTCCACCCAACTTGCGTTGGAGCCGGAGCCAACGGCGACCATTCCCAGTGGGAAAGCCACCGTCGCAAAACAGCGAAGCCGATAGAGCGTCGCGAGGGAAAAGTCTCCGAGCGGCTTCAGCGTCACACAGCCGGGCTGGGTCCTCTCGATGATCCATTCCGCAGGAGAGAGGATCTCTCTGGCCTCCTCCCGCACGAAGTCCTCGAGGCCCTTGCGACAGCGAAGGAGGACACGCATGTCGGGATCCCCCGAGAGTAGGGCCTCCATGCGGAGGGATCCGGGATTTTCCCTCCTGGAAACAGCAGCTTTCACTTTCAGTCCGGTGATCCCTGGCACGATGGCCCCTCCTGATTCCTCGATGACGTTCAGCGTCGCCTTCCCACCGACCTTCTCCAGCGCGCGGCCCACGTGGCGCTTTTCCCGATCTTCTCCGCTTTTTCCCAGCAGATTCAGCATCTCCTGTTCCCCGGATTCACCAATACCGATCTTGGGAAGTGCGGCTAATGCGTAGCGACGCACCTTTTCCTGCGGGTCCTGCAGCAACGAAATCAACCACTGGCGCACCTGCGCCTTCTCCTCCTCCGTACCGAACCGGGAAAAGATCATCCCGACCGCGCGGATCACGGCCACGTTCTCCATGCGCTCCCGCTGGGAGGCCCTGTTGAATCGGCTCACCTCGTTGCTCCAGAGCGCCTCCTTGGAGAGATCGCGCAGACGCTTGTACAGATCCTGATCGGACTTCATGCAGTGATCATGACAGCTTGGTATCGGGAACCGAGATTTAATCGGTGGGCCGTACCGTTCTCCTTGGACTTCGGGGAAAACTCTTCTAAAGCATAGAGGCATTGCCATGACACGACTCCTCTCTCATTCACTTCCTCGCCTTGCCCTCCTTCTGCTCGTGATGGTCTTGTCGGCCTGCGCCACCCACCTTCAGAAGAAGGAGAGCTACCTGCGCGAGGCCGGGTTTCATGCCGTCACACCTGTTACCCCGGTCCAGATTGCCCGGGTCAAGGCGCTCCCTCAGGGTCACATCACCCGCGTGAAGCGCCAAGGGAAAGTCCTCTTCGTCTTGGCCGATGCCAAGCAGAATTTTGTCCTCATCGGCGGCGATCCTCAGTATCAGCGCTACCAACAGATCCTCTATAAGAAGGAAGTCATCCCCGGCATCGGGGAAGATGAGGAGATGAAGGCCTTCGACGAGGCGGGCGGACCATTGGAAGGCTTGTACGGTCCGATGGGCATGTTCGGTGGCCCGATGTTCTACTAGCCTGCTCTTCCTGATCGACTCAACAAAGGGTTGTGATATCTCTCCACTTGCTATGAATCGCCTTCTCTCCCTGCTAGCCCTCCTTCTCGCTGTGTTGCTCACTGGATGCGCCACCCACTTGCAGCAGAAGGAGAACTTTCTGCGTGAAGCCGGATTCCGCACCGTGAAGCCTTCGACTCCGGAACAGATCGCCCACTTCCAATCCCTCAGGCAAGGACACATCAGCCACGAGACCCGCAATGGGCAGACCCTCCACATGTTGGCCGACCCGGGTCAGCATATTCTCCTTGTAGGAGGAGATGCTGAATACGAACGGTACCAGGAGATCCTCTACGCAAAGGTCGTCGATCCCGATACCGCCAGCGCCAAGTTCACCCAGGGACTGGAGAATGCCTGGAACAATGGTTGGGGGGCGGTCCTCGGCTCCCTCGTCCCACAATAATTTTGCCTCGGTGAGCAAGCCCCGCATCTTGGCCTTCGGTGGAAGTCTCCGCCGTGATTCGTTGAACCAGAAGCTCGCGGCCATTGCCGCCGAGGGGGCGCGTGAGGCGGGTGCGGAGGTGACGCTAATCGAGCTGCGTGATTTCCCGATGCCTCTCTTTGACCAGGATCTCGAGGCGGAGATCGGAAAGCCTGAGCACGCCAAGCGCCTCAAGGATCTCTTCCTCTCGCATCAGGGACTCCTGATCGCCTCGCCGGAATACAACAGCTCCTACTCCGCAGCTCTGAAGAATGCCATCGACTGGGTCTCGCGCGGTGACAACCCCGACGAGCCCCCGATCTCAGCGCTGGCAGGGAAGCGTGCCGTGATCATGGCAACCTCACCAGGTGGACTCGGCGGTCTGCGTGGACTGGTTCCCCTGCGGATGCTCCTCGGCAATCTCGGCATCACCCTGCTCCCCGACCAGATCGCCATCCCCTCCGCCTTTCAGGCCTTTGGCCCGGACGGCCACCTCGTCGATCCTAAGCAGGAGGCTAAAGTCAAAGCCCTGGGCGCAGCGTTGGCGAAGAATCTGAGGTAGGCTAAGGATTTAGGCGCGAGCCTTCCAATCTCGCTCTGCGGCCGCAATTCAGAAGGTTTTTGATTTGGATCTCACGAAGGCGGGAAGTTAAATATTAGTTTCCGATGCCATCCTCTCGCCAATCTGAAGAACGCAGAGATGCATTTCGGAGGATTGTGCCTTTCTTTGGGAAGATTATTCCTTCCATCAAACTTAGATCTCCCGGAGATGATCTGCCCGGCGTTAAAACGATTCATCCGCTTATTGAGGGGATTTATAAACCCGCAGATTCTCTTTATGCCTTTAGCATCGCCTCGATGTTGAAGAGTCCCTATGCGGATCAAACATTTTTCAATCCCGATGGGTCATGGTGGTTGTGGTATAGCCCAAAGGATGGGGGATTAGATATAGCGGCTAATGCTTCGCTTATGCGTTGCATGCAAGAGCGGGAACCAGTCTTAGTGCTTAAACAGATTGGTGATAAAACCAGTAAAGGCGGAGCTCGTCATCGAGTACTAGGCCTTGGATTCATTGATGAATTTAGTGCATCTCAAAATGCATTTCAGATACGGGGCCTGAACGATGCACAACTTCAATCTTATCTGCATGTTGGCCTTGATACGGAAGACGTCCTTGAAGCTGCTTTACGACTACAGTCGCTCGAAGCATGGTCCCCTTTTATTCAAGAAGAGCGTGCTATCTATCATGTATCCCGAATCAAGCGCGACGCAGCATTTAGGCAAGTAGTACTAGATAACTACGATCACACCTGTGCTGTAACGGGGCAGAAGTTTGTTTATGAGCACCGAGTTTTTGAGGCCGATGCAGCTCATATTATTGCTAAAGGCAAACTTGGTAGCGACGATCCTCGTAATGGAATAGCTCTCTCTAAGAGCGTTCATTGGGCTTTTGATCAAGGTGTATTCACTATATCGGATCAGTTTGAAGTTCTAATTCACCCGAAAGCAAAACAGGCCACCTCACAAAATTTTCCTCTGCTAGATGCGCATGGCCGACAAATTGTTCTGCCTTCAGATACTGCATACCATCCTCACTCCGATGCTCTTGAGTGGCACAGGAAAGAAATGTTTGGTCGCTTTGCGGCCTAATTATTGTGGCGCCGCAATCTTATATGCGGGGCTAGGCGTGCGAGTGAAGCCGTAGTAGAGCTACGGCGATCGAGCAACAACAACGCCCCGCGCCAAGAGTGCAAGAGGACAGCCTAATTAGGCTGTCCGCCCACAGCAGGATTTGAATTTTTTGCCGGAGCCACACGGACAAGGATCATTCCGCCCCGCCTTCACCACCTGCGCCCTCTGCACCGGCTTCTGCTGCATGGCTTGCTCGAAGACAGACTGCGGCGCGGCGGCCTGCGTGGCGTCGGCTTCCCCTTCGTTCGCGCCAAGGTGTCCCTCGGAACCGAGCAGATCCCTCTGCAGGAGGTGATGCGGCATGGAGGCGAGCAACTGCTCGAAAGCCTGGAGGTTGGTGGTGGAGCGGAAGAGGTTGTTCAGGACCTCGTTCTTGATGCTCTCCATGAGCTCCACGAACATGGCGTAGGCCTCGGTCTTGTACTCGGTGAGCGGGTCCTTCTGACCGTAGGCGCGGAGGTAGACAGCCTCGCGGAGTCCGTCCATGGCGTAAAGGTGCTCCTGCCAGAGGCGGTCGACGGCGTTCAGGATGACATACTTTTCCAATCCCGATCGGGCGGCAGCATCCTCGATTGCGGCCTTGCGGTCGTAGGCCTCGACGAGCGTCGTGGCCAGCCACGCACCGTTCTCTTCGATATCGCGGCTCTCGAAGGAGCACTTCTCGCGGGTGAGGCCGACAGGGAAGGTGGAGTTCACCCACTGGAGAAGTCCGGCGACATCAGGCTCCGAGTCACTGCTCTCCGTCGTCAGGAAAGCCGCCACCTTCTTCGGCACGACTTCGTTGATCACCTCGTGGATGAGGACGCGAGGGTTCTCGGCATCCATGACCTCGTTGCGGTAGCCGTAGATGACTTCGCGCTGTTGATTCATCACGTCGTCGAACTCGAGGGTCCGGCGGCGCATGAGGTAGTTCCTCTGCTCGACGCGCTTCTGCGCCGTCTCGACGGACCGATTCAGCCAGGGGTGCTCAAGCTCCTCGCCCTCCTTCATGCCGAAGGTCTCCATGATCTTGGTCATGCGGTCGGCGGCACCGAAGTTCCTCATGAGGTCATCCTCAAAGCTGATGTAGAAGCGGGAACGTCCCGGATCGCCCTGACGGGCACAACGTCCGCGCAGCTGGCGGTCGATGCGGCGTGACTCGTGCCGCTCTGTGCCGAGCACGAAGAGTCCCCCTAACTCGGAGACTCCCTCGCCCAGCTTGATGTCGGTACCACGGCCGGCCATGTTCGTGGAGATCGTGACAGCCCCCTTCATGCCGGCGCGCGAGATGATCTCGGCCTCCTGCATGTGGAACTTCGCGTTCAGCACGGTGTGGGGAATCTTGTCCCGTTTGAGCATGCGGCTGAGCACCTCGGAGGACTCGACGCTCGCCGTACCGACAAGGATCGGCTGGCCGCGCATGTGGGAGGCCTTGATCTCGTCGATGGCGGCCGCCATCTTCTCGCGGCGGGTCTTGTAGATCCGGTCGTTCTCGTCGAGGCGGGCGACGGGCCGGTTGGTCGGGATGACGTTGACGGCCAGCGCGTAGATGTCGTGGAACTCATTGGCCTCGGTCTCCGCGGTTCCGGTCATGCCTGCCAGCTTCTCGTAGAGGCGGAAGTAATTCTGGATGGTGATCGTGGCCATCGTCTGGGTCTCGCGGTCAATCTGGACTCCCTCCTTGGCCTCGACGGCCTGGTGAAGTCCGTCGCTCCAGCGGCGTCCGGCCATCTTGCGGCCCGTGAAGGTATCGACGATGACAACTTTGTTCTCCTCGACGACGTACTCGACATCCTTCTCGTAGAGGCAGTAGGCCTTGAGCAACTGGGCGATGTTGTGCATCCGCTCGGCAGAGTGATCGCAGTGGCGCTGGCGTTCGGCCTTCATGGCGGCTTTGCCATTGGCATCGAGATCGGGATCGTTCTCGATGTCGGCGAACTCCGTCAGCAGATCAGGGAGGACGAAGGCATTCGGGTCGTCGGGGTTGAGGAAGGTGCGTCCCATCTCGGTGAGGTCAGCCTCCTGCTGTTTCTCCTCAATGGTGAAGTAGAGCTCCTCCTTGAGCGCGACGAGGGCATCCTTGGAAGTATCCTGATAGAAGGAGAGCTCGGCCTTGTCGGTGAGGCGGCGAAGCTCCGGATCCTCCATGGCACGCAGCAGTCCCTTGTTGCGAGGCTGTCCCAGCTTCACCTTGAAGAGGGCCATGCCGGCGGCCTCCTTCTCCCCCTTGGCGAGGAGCTCCTTGGCGTCGACCACGAGCTTGTTGATGAGCGCGGTCTGCTTGCGGACGAGCTGTTCGACAAGCGGCTTGAACCGATCGTACTGGTGAGTCGAGACGGTGGCCGGACCACTGATGATCAGGGGCGTGCGGGCCTCGTCGATCAGGATGGAGTCGACCTCGTCGACGATGGCGAAGTAGTGGCCGCGCTGGACCTGCTGGTCGCGGCTGGTCGCCATGCCATTGTCCCGGAGGTAGTCGAAGCCGAACTCGCTGTTCGTCCCGTAGGCAATGTCGCACTCGTACTGGGCGCGGCGCTCTTCGGGAGACTGGTCGTGCTGGATGATGCCGGTCGAGAGTCCGAGGAAGGCGTAAAGCTGTCCCATGCACTCGGCGTCACGGCGGGCGAGGTAGTCGTTCACCGTCACGACGTGGACGCCGCGCCCGGTGAGGGCATTCAGGTAGACGGGCAGGGTCGCCACGAGGGTCTTACCCTCACCGGTCGCCATCTCGGCGATGCGCCCCTTGTGGAGCACCATGCCCCCGACAAGCTGGACGTCGAAGTGGACCATGTTCCAGGTGTATTCGTGGTCGCAGACCATGAACTGCATCCCGACCATGCGGCGGGCGGCATTCTTCACCACGGCAAAGGCCTCGGGGAGGATCTCGTTGAGGCGTTTCTGCAGGAGGTCCGGATCCTGAATCTGGGAAAGCTCGGCCTTCCAGGCGGCGGTCTTTTGGCTAAGCGCCTCGGCGGGAAGTGACTGCAGCGACTTCTCGATGTCGTTGATCTTGGTGACCAGCGGAAGCATGCGGCGCACTTCGCGCTGGTTCTTTGATCCGACGATTTTTTTTAAGATCCAGTTGAACATGAAAAAAGGCCCGGTTTGTGGTATTTGGGCGAAGTGTGACTAAACCCGAAGGCGCCCCTCGTAGCAAGCCAAGGAGGAAGTGATCGCGCGGGGGAATTATTCGGTATTCCCGCGACGCTCGGCAAAAAAGGTTTTGAGCAGTTGGCCGCTCTCCTCACCCATGACGCCGCCGGTGATCTCACATCGGTGGCTGAGGCCCGGCATCTGGAGGATATTGATGCTCCCCCCGGCCGCACCCCCCTTGGGATCATGGCATCCGAAGATGACCCGGCGTAGTCGTGCATTCACCAGGGCACCCGCACACATGGGACATGGCTCCTTGGTGACATACAGGTCGCACTCGTTGAGGCGCCAGTCTCCGATGGCATTCTCCGCCTGCGTGATCGCAAGCATCTCGGCGTGGGCTGTCGCATCCTTGAGGGTCTCCACGAGATTGGAAGCCCGGGCGATGATCCTGCCCTCCCTGACCACCACGGCGCCGATCGGTACCTCCTCGGCTTCGTAGGCCTTCACGGCCTGTCGCAAGGCCTGCCCCATGAAATAGGTGTCACTTGTGAGATCAATGATCGGCTCCTCATCCGGAGTGAACAAGGTGATGTCGGCGGGGTCATTCATGCTTTATTTCGCGCTCAGGCTGCTGAACATGACATTCACGGTGCCGTTTGTGGCCTGAGGATAACAACCGGCCTTGAAGTAGTTCTGATAGGGCCAGAACGCCAGTGATCGGGTGACTTTCAGCTGGCCGTCGGCGAGAACCTTGAGCTGTCCACCTTCCACCACCACATCGATCTTCACCGGCTTGGGTCCGAGGCCCTTGACGAGGGTGATGACATCGTTTTGCTTGCCACTGCTGTCGGTCTTGATGATGGCCTCTAGGTTCCCGTCGTCGAGCGCCACCCTGAGCAAGGGAGGAGCGTTCTTCTTGTCATCGGTCATGCCGTGGATCTGGACAACGGTCACCTTGTCGGGAGAGAGGTGGGAATCCGTACGCACCACGGCGGAGAGAGCGTGGCTCTCGTTCGCCCTCCAATTCGGCAGGTGCCTCAACTCGGAGCGGACGTAATGGGTGTTGGGCGTGGTCCCCTTCTCGGAGGCATCCAGGTGAAAACACATCTCCTTGCCTGCACTGAGTTCAAAATATTTGGAAGCGTATCCTTGGAGGTCCCTGATCTCGACGGGTCCGGGTATATCGATCTTCCACTCCCGAAGATCGAAGCTGTTAGACGGAGGGGCAAAGCTCTCGCTCCTTGCAGGAAGGGAGATGAGTGCCAGCGTTGCCAGTAGTAGGAAGAGTAATTTTTGCATCAGGAGGAAGGGAGATGCTCGATCGCCCATCTCTGGGATAGCCTAAGCGACCAAGACGCGCTAGAAAATGCCCATGTCCGCATCTCTCATTGCACCCTCGATTCTGGCCAGCGATTTCTCACGACTCGGTGATGAGGTAGCTGACATCACACGCGCTGGTTGTGACTGGATCCACTGCGACGTGATGGATGGCGACTTCGTCCCAAATATCTCTTTTGGTGCTCCGATTGTGGAGGCAGCGTCGCGCCATACGACGCTTCCGCTCGATGTCCACCTCATGATCCAGCGGCCGGACCGCTATCTGGAGCAGTTCCTCGGGATCCGTGGCGTGGAGTCGGTGACATCCCACCTTGAGGCCAACCATGATGCCGGCATCACGCTCGACCGGACGAGGGCCGCAGGAAAAAAAGCCGGCCTCTCCATCAAGCCGGGAACGCCTCTGGATCAGGCTCGTCTGCTCTTTGGCCGCTTCGATATCCTGCTGGTGATGACGGTCGAGCCGGGCTTTGGCGGACAGCCCTTCATGAGTGATATGCTGGGTAAAATCCGCGAGGCGTCACGTCTCCGGAAGGATCTGGGCCTTGGATTTCAGATCGAAGTGGATGGCGGCATCAATGTGGAGACGGCAGCGCTCTGCCGCGAGGCCGGCGCGGACGTCATGGTGGCAGGCACCTCGGTCTTCAAGGCTGCCGATCGCGCGGAAGAGATCCGCAGGCTACGCGGGTAACGGCGCGCCGCACCTGCCGATCAGCTCAGCTGAAAAAAAGTTCCCGGAGGAGTTGGACAAGTCCCGCCGTGCCGAAAACGAGGCTCACGCCCCAGAGCCCTTTTTTTCGCGTGATGGCCGAGATGGCACCGATGGCGATGGCGATCTGAAAGAGCGTTACCCCGTTGGCCAGCGTCTTCCGCTGAGCTAACCGATGCGCGGCATCGCGCTGTTTCTCCTCAGCAGTCTTCTTGATCTCTGCCATCTCCTTTTCATAGCGGCCCGCTTTCTCCCGATCGGTTGCTGATGAAGTTGTTCCGCTCAGCGCTTGAAGAGTCTCCATCTTGGCGCTTAGTACCGCTCCTTTGATGCTCTTGGCCTGGTAATAAGCCCACTGATCCGAGGCTAGGATCTGATCCACCAACGCCTCGTCCGCACGTTCCCCGGCAAGGTAGCCCGTCACGGCCGCGAGCGCAGCGATCAGGGCTGTCGTGAGGGCAATACGCGTGAGCAACCCCTCCTTCGCCTCGGAGGCCCTCTCATTCAGGCCTTCCTGAAGGTCGCGGACGGTCTCCTCGGCTGGATTTTCCATCAGGAAGGTTAAATGTGAATGGCGTGGCCGAGCGCGGCTTCCGTCGCCTCGAACATGGCCTCACTTAACGTGGGATGAGCATGGATCGTGGAGGCAATATCGTCGTAGGTGGCTTCAAGGGTGATCGCCAACCCCATTTCAGCGATCATCTCGGTGGCGTCTGCGCCGATGATGTGAGCTCCGACCAGTTCGCCGTGAGGCTCGTTGAAGAGGAGCTTCACGAAGCCGTCGGTGTCGCCGACCGCCATCGCCTTGCCGCTGGCCTGGAACGGGAACTTGCCGATCTTGACGGTAAGTCCCTTCTCCTTGGCGGCACGCTCGGTGAGCCCCACGCTAGCAACCTGTGGATGGCAGTAGGTGCATCCGGGGAAGGTGCGCTTGCGCGCAGGCACTCGCTTGCCGAACATCCCCTCGACGGCCTGAACCGCTTCCCAACTCGCGACGTGGGCGAGCCATGGCGGCCCGATGATATCACCGGCTGCGTAAACTCCCGGTATGCTGGTCTCATATCGGTCGTTGACCGCAAGGTATCCTTTCTCGTCGAGGTTGAAGGGGGCCGCACCGCCTGGAAGGAGCGGGCTGACTCCGATGGCGACCAATGCCACATCGGCGTTGAGTGTCTCATTCGCACCACCTGAGACCGTAATGCTGACACCCTCCTTCGTGGTCTCGGCCTTCTCGACTTTGGTGCCGGTAAGAAGGCGGATGCCCTGCTTGGTGAGAGATTTGGCAAGGGCCACGGAGACTTCCGTATCCTCGACCGGGAGGATGTTGGGCATCATTTCGACGACGGTCACCTTGGTGCCGAATGCGTTGAAGAAGTAGGCAAACTCGATGCCAATCGCCCCTGCCCCGATCACGATGATCTCCTTGGGCTGCTTTGCGAGGACCAGTGCGTGACGGCTCCCGATGACGCTGGTCCCATTGAAGGCAAAGCCCGGCATCTCCCGGGTCACGACGCCCGTGGCTATCAGGATCTTTGTGGCCGTGAGGGATTGTTCCGTACCGTCGGCTAACTTCACATCGACGGTGCCTGTCTTCGGAACGGAGGCCTCCCCCTTGATGTAGTCGACCTTGTTCTTCTTGAGCAGGAACTCAATGCCGCCGGCAAGCTTGTCGGCCACCTTGCGAGATCGGCCGATCACTTTGTCCCAATCATACTTGAGTCCAGTGACTTCAAGGCCGAAGTCAGCGGCGTGGTGACCGATCAGCGAATAGAGCTCGGCATTTTTGAGGAGAGCCTTTGTTGGAATGCAACCCCAATTGAGGCAGGTGCCTCCGGCGCGCTCTTTCTCAACAACGGCAACACGTTTTCCGAGTTGTGCGGCGCGGATTGCGCCAACATAGCCGGCGGGTCCGCCGCCGATCACGATAAGGTCGTAGGGTGTGGTAGCCATAGTGATCCTAGATTCCTTATCCGAAGACCATGCGTCAAAAAGATTCTCACCACGGGCTTCCTCGTGGGACTATCGCGCTTCAAATTCTTTGCGAGCGAGGATCGGCTGTGACAGCATCCCCTCATCATGCAGATTTCGCTCTCCCTCTTCGGGGATATCCCCGTATTCCACCTTTCCGGAAGACTGGATGTGACCACTACTCCCTCGCTCGAAGAGCGCATCAAGCCAGTGGTAGAAAACACAGGTCAAACGATGATCTTCAACTGCCAGGAACTCACCTATATCAGCAGTGCCGGTCTACGTCTTTTCCTCACAGCTCAGCGTCAGTGTGCCGCCTCGGGTGGAAGCGTTGCATTCGCCGCGTTGAGTCAGCCGGTGGGGGAGCTGTTTGCACTGGCGGGGCTCGATGGACTTTTCACCATCGAATCCTCCGTGGAGGGTGCGGCCTCGCGTCTTGGTGGTTCGGGTAAGATCTCTTGATTAAGAACATCTGTCGCCTGAGGCATCCGACTCAACAGCGTTGGGAGAACTGATCTTTTTCATCCAGATCGAGAGCACGGAGATGTCTGCAGGCGTAATGCCGCTGATCCGCGAGGCCTGACCGAGTGTGCCTGGGGAGTAATCGCGGAACTTCTGCCTTGCCTCCAACCTCATGCTGGGAATCGAATCATAATCTATCCCGGCGGGAATAAGACTCTCCTCCTGCTGGCGATGGCGTTCAATTTGGTCCTGCTCTCGTCGTAGGTATCCCTCGTACTTGAGGTCTGTCTCCACAAGTTCCCAGATCTCGGGTTTGTATCGCCCGTACAGTTCGGGTGGGAGTTTGCGGGGTGCATTCTCGGATCGTTTGAGCCACTGCCCCAAGGAAATTCCTTCATGGCTTGTACCCGCGGTTTCTGCAAACAGTGCTTGGATGGAGGCTTGCTTCTTCAAAAAGGTGTGTTTCCGATATTCACATGCTATTCCTAGTTCTAAAGACTTCTCTGTCAGTCGGATATCACAATTATCTTGGCGCAGTCGCAACCTGTATTCCGCGCGACTGGTGAACATTCGATACGGCTCTGGCGTCCCCCTCGTGATGAGATCATCAATCATGACGCCGATATAGGCCTGCTCTCGTCCAAGAACAAAGGGGTCTCGTTGCTGTACCTTAAGGGCGGCATTGATGCCTGCCATTAGCCCCTGAGCCGCCGCCTCCTCATAGCCTGAAGTTCCGTTGATTTGACCTGCAAAATAAAGGCCTTCGATCTTCTTTGTTTCAAGTGTTGAGTGAAGTTGATGGGGGGGGCAATAGTCGTACTCAACAGCATATCCCGGTCGGAGAATCTCCGCCTTCTCCAGTGATGGGATGGATCGAATGAAATCATACTGCACTTCATAGGGCAAACTTGTTGAGACTCCATTGACGTATATTTCTCCCGTGTGCCTTCCTTCCGGCTCCAGAAAGATCTGATGTCGCGATTTTTCCGCAAACTTAACCACCTTATCCTCAATCGAAGGACAATACCTGGGTCCCACTCCATCAATCACTCCAGCGTAGAGCGGTGAGAGGTGGAGATTTTGTCGGATGATCGTGTGCGTCTCTTCGGTCGTGTAGGTAATCCAGCAAGGGATTTGTTCCACATGGAACAATCGATCACGGAAGTGATTGAGCGTATGAAGATCGTGGGGACCTTTTTCTATGGATTCAGGAATGTGAGAAAAAAGTGGTTCCGGTGTATCGCCGTCTTGGCGCTCACATCGGGTGAAATCAATCGATTTCGCCAATAGGCGGCAAGGGGTCCCCGTCTTGAAACGCCCAACCTCAAATCCTAACTCCTTAAGGTGATCACTCAGGGTCGATATCGATTCTCCCATCCTACCTCCTGTCTGTGTCTTCATTCCCACATGGAGAAGACCACGCATGAAGGTTCCTGTGGTGATGACAACGGAAGATGCTAAAAACCGGAGTCCTAGGTTGGTCTCTACCCCAGTGATCTTATCTCCATCAACCAAGAGATTGGTGATATTTGCTTGTTTCAGTGAAAGGTTAGGGAGGTTCTCCAACAGAGCTTTGAGACGAAATTGATAGGCTTTCTTATCGCACTGGGCTCGCGGTGCTCGAACGCTTGGACCTTTGGAAGCATTCAACATGCGGAACTGAATTCCTGTCGCATCCGTATTTATACCCATCAATCCACCCAGAGCATCTATTTCGCGAACCATGTGACCTTTGGCTAATCCTCCAATGGCCGGGTTACAGGACATCTGACCGATCGTGTCAGCATTTTGGGTGAGAAGAAGTGTTTTGCAACCGAGACGTGCCGCCGCATGTGCAGCTTCGATACCAGCATGACCCGCACCGATAATTAAAACATCAAAGTGATCAGGATAGGTGTACATCGAGGTATGTTCCACATGGAACTTTTATATAAGTTTTTATTAATGAATACATTATAATTCTAAATTCCGTTATATCCCGACGACGCGAACTGTGTGTGGTTTTCTTGTGAAGAAGTGTGGTTTTCTTTAAAAACTTGTTTCATGGAACAAAAGGTTGGGATCAACTTCTTATGGTAGGGAGAAGGATTCACACCAAATCGTCTTTTACAACTCTCTTCTTTTAAGGATCTTGACCATTCGAGAAAATGTTTACTCACACTCTTATGATTAAGAAGATCTTGTCCTAAAAAATAAGAAATCCATAAAAGGTGTGGATAAGTTTTTCTTAGGCAGGCCCCGATCGTTCTGCCTCTTCCTTGAGCATATCTTAAAGGAGAGGAGTTGCTGAAGATTTCTTTCCGTGGGCGGTGGGATTCATTAGATATTGATCTTTATGGCAACGTTATCGTTAAAACGGGAAAGATCTGGAACAAAAACCTTTTTTCTCTGGATGTTTGCGTTGGCGCTACTTGTCTCGATTGGAATCCATTATCTCTTCTTTGAAACAACACAATCGTGGGTGATCAATGCGTTCTCTCCGGAAACGTATGATCAGATCGTTCCAAGGACTTTCCGCATGAAGCGTGTGGAAATCGACCCAAAAGTTTTGGAGGAACAGCGACCGGTGGAAAAAAAGTTCGCGACGCAGCCAGTCCTCCTGGATCAGGAAAGACCTTTGGATAAAGCACAGGAACAAGCAAAAAGAGAATCAACACTCATCAAACCAAAGGAATTAGATCAGGAACTTTTGCCTCGGGAAAAGGCGGATATGGAGAAAACTGTAGCGAGTGGAGGGAAAGTACTGGCAGGAATCCAGATGCCAGAGGATGTGGGGAAGAACCATGAGTTGGAAACAATCCTCGACCCATCACCTGAGCCAAGTGATATGGCGCTCCCAACAAGTCCAAAAGGAAAAGGGGAAAGTGTCGGCGAAAAGTTCAGTTCCTTGGATGACCTCCTTGCCGGAAAAGAAAGCGTTACTGCAGCAACAGCGCCGATCTTGATGCCGACCGATCTCCTCTTCGGTTATGACGCAGATACACTCAAGCCCGAAGCGGCCCAGTCACTGGCCAAACTGGGCGCCCTCATTCAAAGGAATGCACAGGCAAGATTTAGAATCGAGGGACACACAGACTCCTTTGGGAGTGATGAGTACAACAATGCACTCAGTCTGCGGCGGGCAGAGGCAGTCCGGAGTTGGCTTCAACTAAACATGGGTATCAACCCCAACTTGATGACAATAGCCGGCTTCGGAAAAAGCAGGCTACTGGTTTCTGCAACAGGAACAGTTGAAGAACAGCAGATCAATCGGAGGGTTGAGATTGTGATTATTACCCAATAAGGAGAGAATGCTTTATGGAGGGAATTGTTCCGTTATCCGAGCATCGTGCCCAAATTCAGCGCGAAGTCGCCAAGAAGCTACATGCCGTGCTTGATGGTCAGAAGGAACTGCCTATTCAACAGCTTCTCACATTCAGAAAACGGGAGGAACACCGACTCAAGCTCTGGCATCGTGCAGGAGGGGGTGGAAGGGAGATCGCGGGGAGAAGATCCGAATTGGTGGATATTCTGCTTCGCGAAATATTCCGATTTGCGACCCGAAAGGAGCTTTTGGAATCCGGAAATAAAGAAATGCCCGGTCTCGTCGTAAGTGCGTTCGGAGGATATGGAAGAAAAGAGCTCAACCCCTTCAGTGATGTCGATATCACATTCCTTCATGAAGGGGAAAAAACTACCCCGTCCATGGAGAAGGTGGTCACCACCTGTCTGATGGCTCTTTGGGATCTGGGATTCAAGGTCGGTCATGCCACGCGTTCCATCCAGGGTGCCATCGACCAGGCAAACATCGACATGATGGCCAAGACAGCCATGTTGGAAAGCCGTTGGCTCGCGGGAGAAAAAAAAATCTTTGAGGATTTCCGGGAGAAATTCGAACGTGCTTGTGTCCAGGGACAGGAAAAAAGCTATATCCTCTTTCGGTTGGAAAACATGAAAGAGCTTCGTGCCAAATATGGTGCAAGCGTCTTCATGCAGGAGCCGAACATCAAGTCGGGTTGCGGAGGGCTCAGGGATTATCAAAACCTCCTTTGGACAGGAATGTTCCATTCCGGTGCCTATAGTCTGGCGCGGCTGGTGGAGGAACACATCCTGCATGGAAAGGAGAAGAGACTTCTCGATGAAGCGCATGACTTTCTTCTCCGTGTAAGAACGGAAATGCATTACCAGACGGGGCGTGCTGCGGACCAGTTGACTCTCCAGCTCCAAGGCAAGGTGGCCACGGCACTGGAATACCCCGAAAAAAACATCCTCCGAAGATGCGAGGCGTTCATGCGTGATTATTACCGGCACACACGGGAAGTTCACCTCATCACGACGCTCGCCTTGGGACACATCCGCGAACAACGAGGGATGAGGACGACTTTGCTCGGGAAGTTGCTAGGACGGCGGGAAAAGACGGTGGATGAAATGGAAATCAGGGAGGGAGAGCTTTTTCCCAAAGCCAGGGATATCTTCAATAAGGATCCTTCCCGAATGATGAGGGCTTTCCAGTTGGCCCAAAAGAGACAATTGAAATTTTCCGCCGAGCTCGGAGATCTGGTCAAGCGACGTCTCAAGTTGGTGGACCGGACGTTTCAGTATAATAAGGAAAACCGGACTGTTTTCCTGGATATCCTTTCCCGCAAGGGGGAGGTTGGCCGGATCCTCAGACTCATGCACGATCTGGGCTTCCTAGGAAAATATTTGCCGGAATTCGCCCCGTTGACCTGCCTTGTACAGCACGAATTTTTTCACCGATACACGGCTGATGAGCACACGCTCCGATGCATCGATAAAATCGATGAGTTGCTCTTCACCAAGAATCCCAAACTTCAGCGATATGGAGAAATCTTCAGGAGAATCGAGGACCCGGCGGTCCTTTACCTTGCCATGCTTCTCCATGACACGGGCAAGGCTGCAAACACCCGGCACCACGAGGAGGAAAGCGCCCTCGCCGCGCTGAAGGTTTCACGAAGGCTTCAGCTCGCCACGAAAAGGCTCAAGATGCTGGTCACGTTGGTGGATGCTCACGGGGAGATGAGCGGCGTGGCACGTTCCCGGAATATCGAGGACCCGGCGACCGTGGAGGAGTTCGCACAGATCATCAAGGATCCCATCATTCTGGACGCCCTCATGGTGATCACGTTGGCCGACGGCATGGGTACCAGCGACGAGGGATGGAGTGACTGGAAAGAGCAGTTGGTCTGGAAGCTCTATCATGAGACAAGAAAATGCCTTCGCGACAGCGAGGGATTCCTACAGGAACGCAACAAGCGCCGCGAGGATCTTCGAGCGCAGGTCACAGATAATCTTACTTCCGGATACGGGGAGGAGGAGGAGGCTCACTTGAGTGGAATGCCCGAGCGCTATCTACAAGCAAAGGCTGCCAAGGAAATAGCGGGACACATTCGTCTCTTCCGCAGGTTTTTCGAACAGGGGTTGCAGCAGGATGGTCCGAACCTCGATCCCATCATCGAGTGGATTGATCACCCGGAAGCCGGATACGCGGAGGTTCTTGTGTGCGGCTGGGATAGAGAGCGATTGCTAGAGCGCCTGTCCGCCGCCTTTCTTGGAGTTGGCATCAACGTGCTCGGTGCCGATGTCTTCACACGGAGAGATCAATTGATCCTGGATATCTTCAAAGTCTCCAACCACCGGAATGATCCCCTTCCCGCCGAACGCGACCGCAAGCAGTTCGAGCAACGGCTGAAAGAGTTACTCATGGCGCCGGGGAGCCGACAGGTTCCCGAACCAACGAAGCCGGTTCGTCTCGAGAGGAATGTGATTGCGAACCCTGAGGACGAGGAGTTGCCAGTCTGGGTAAAACTCAATAACACGGCGCATCCATCGTGTACGATTCTTGAAGTTCAGGCGCCTGACCGAATGGGGCTTCTTTACCATCTGCTACGCGCCATCTCGCATGGGGGTATCTCCATCGAGGCAGCCCGTATTGCAACCGAGCAGAAAGCTGCGTTGGATGTTTTTTATCTCAGGACCAAAGAGGGTGAAAAGATCCAGGAGAAAAATTTGCAGATGAGACTGGAGAGACGCCTTCGTCTAGCCTCCGCGCGCGCGAACATCGAGGGAAAACGATGAGCTTGGGTTCCTCCGTGGTTATGTGCTGGAGAGGTTCCCTGCGGCCTTTGATCCAGCGCCCTCGAGCCGCCGCGCTCGGAATCCTTAGCATAGCCCTCGGAGTGACCGTATTCTTGGCGATCACGATCGCCAATCGGAGCGCGGTGGAGAGTTTTCATCAGGCTTTTTCCATGATTACGGGCCGTGCGGATCTAGAAATCCGAGGGAAGATTCCGGAGACCGTGCTTCCCAATGTACGAGCCTGCCCGGGTGTGGAAGCGGCCACACCGATGATCGAGGCCATGGTAACGCTTCCTGATTTTCCCGGTGAGTCGGTGCACATCGTGGGAATCGACCCTTTTACGGCAAACGACCTTTTGCCGATGAAGCCCGCCTTCGGATCCAACGGCGAAGGGGATCTGGGAGAATGGCTGACACGTAACGATTGCGTCGCCGTGAACGAGGGCTTCCTGACACGCCACCACTTGCAAAAGGGAGATGCACTCACCCTACAGGGACCCGGAAAACCCCGGCAAGTGCAGCTCACGTATATCCTCCATCATGTTGAGGCGACGGCTGCATCCGGTGCCGGAGTTGCCGCCATGGATTTGGCAACCGCGCAGGAATGGGTCGGCCAAACCGGGACATTGTCGGCCATTCTTATCAAGCTCCGGAATCGAGAGGAACGAAAGGAAGTTGAGGAGCGTCTCCATCAGCTTCTGCCATTGGATATAACGGTAGAGCCCCCTTCCATGCGTACCAAGCAGGTGGACATCATGCTCTCCGCGTTCCGCTTGAACCTGACAGCGCTGAGCCTTGTTTCGCTGTTGGTGGGGATGTTCTTTGTGGGAAACTCCGCAGCGGCCTCCGTCGTCAGGCGCCGAGTATCCCTGGGTATTATGAGGGCATTGGGGATGGGGCGAACGACCATCCTGCAGATGGTGTTAATGGAAGCGGCTTTCAGTGGAGTTGTTGGATCCCTTCTTGGGGTGTTGTTTTCACCGGTTCTCTCCGCGGTGTTGGCGGCACCGGTGGCAAAAACCGTGACCTCTCTCTACTTACCGGTAGATGCCCGGGGAGGATGGCCCAGCATGCCTGAGATGGTGGCTGGAGTCATCATCGGGACGGTAGCCTCCATGGTTGCTGCCTGGATTCCGGCGCGGCAGGCCGCGTACGTTGATCCAACACGAGTGCTTCACCCCGGATCGGCACCCGAAATCTTCCCCATGCACGCGGGTCTGCTTGCCTTGACGGGTTTGGCGTCCTTGTTGCTAGCCCTTGCGTTCTCGCTGGGTGCGTTGGATGGAGGCGTTCCCATACTGGGATTCGGTGCCGCCTTCTGCATTCTAGCCGGTTTTTCACTCATGGTACCTTTCGCAACGCAATGGGTCGCGTGGGTCTTGAGGGTCGTGCTGGCTGTCCGAAGTTGGCCCGGAGGGACGATCCTGCGTATCGCACTTGAGCAGACCATGCGCTCCTTGCACAGGACCGCGCCTACGATTGCCGCACTTGCCGCCGCCGCGGCGATGACCGTTGGAATCAGTGTCATGATCCACTCTTTCCGGGGAAGTGTGATCGCTTGGGCGGGAAGAACATTAACAGCCGATCTTTTCATTGCACCTGCGGCGAACGAGTTGCTTGGGCTCGAGCATACGCTCCCTGAGGGCGCCGCTTCATGGTGGGCAAGCAGGCCGGATGTGGCCGCCGTGGGTAGCTTCCGGGAAGTGGAAGCACGGACCACGCATGGTGAGCAGGTCACACTCGGTGTTGTGGCGGGGCCTGCGCGAGGATCGGTTGATTTCATTCATGGCGCCGCAGAGGAAAAAACCCGCGCTTTAGAAAACGGGGGGGTGGTGGCGTTATCCGAGAGTCTGGGCCGCCGATTAAAATTGGTACCGGGAGACACGTTGGTTCTCTCCGGACCATCCGGACCCCTTTCGTTGAAGATCTTGGATTATTACCGCGATTACACGCGTGATCGCGGGATTGCCATGATAGGGGCCGCTTACTTTGCGAGAGTCTGGGGAGCGAAAGGGGTCCATTCGCTGGCCATCGAATTTCGACCGGGAACTTCGCCGGAAAGCCGGGAGCAGGAGTTGATCGCCTTTGATAACACCTTTGGTGGTAAGGAGGCCTTTGCCAGTTATAGCAACCAATCTTTGAAGGCACGCATCCTGGAGATCTTTAACCAGACCTTTGCCGTGACGGCTGTACTCAAGAGCATATCCATCGCCGTGGCGGTTGGGGGTGTCATGTTGACCTTGGGTATCTTGGTAATAGAGCGGTCGCGAGATCTCGGGGTGCTTCGTTCCCTCGGCGCATCCAAAGCTCAGATTGTACGTATCATGCTCTGCGAGGCCGCCTTGATCGGCATGATTGCAAGTTTGGTGGGCATCGTGAGTGGTGCTGTTCTGGCGCTAGTCCTGACGTGGGTGGTAAATAAGGCTTTTTTTGGGTGGAGTATCGATTTGGCATACCCGTGGTGGGAGATCATTATTGTCCCGATTTGGATGACGGTAGCTGCGCTTGTGGCGGGGTATTTTCCAGCCGTTGGTGCGTCCAAAACTTTACCTGCCGCTGCTTTACGGACGGAATAAGCTAAATTTTTAAGAAGACATCAAAAAACAGTTGATCTTGGGGGCAAAAGCTATAAGGTAGGCTTATCGAAAGATTGTTCTGGGGGGAACAACAGGCCGTCGTATCCTATGATGCGGCGGCCTGTATCTTTTCATGGATATCACCCCATAGAAAGGTTCGATGCTTTTGTCGGGTTTTTTGGACGGATCTAGCCATACTTTCCCTCTAAAAGTGACGCAATAGAGAGTGAACCCCAAAGAAACATCCCAAACAGAGCATCCTCCCGGGAGATCTTCCACACCTGCAGCGTGGGGAGCACTCGCCGTGATGGCTATCCTTCTGGGGGTCTGGATTTTTTTTGAACCATTGGCCTGCGGAGTCCTTCATGCGGGTCTGACGTCTGCAAGTTGGTTACGCGGTGACCAATTGTCCGTGGGAAAACTGACGTATGCGGGGAATGGTATTTTTAGAGCGGATGAAGTAGAGTTCCTTTTTGGAACGATCGGCCATCGCAGTTCCTGGAAAAGCGAGCGGATGGAATTTCATCCCATCCACCTAATGGGAGTGCTCTTCCGTGGTAAAAATCAAAGCCTCCGCCTGATACGGGAGTTAAAAGTCAGCAAAAGTAAACTGCTTGTGGATTGCCGTGGGGCATCGGATAACGCCCATGGTGTGGCCAGGCTGCCATGGATTGAGACCGTCGTGAATCCAGCGAATTTCTTTCCGAGCGCCATCGAGGGCGGTCCCATCGACTTTGTGGTGATCGGCGATGCCTATCGATGTTCGCTCAGTGGATTGAGAATCTCCCTTCCTGACCGTTGGGCAGGGAAGGTGGCCTTCGATGAGGCCCAACTCGATATGGGAACCTGGCACGGGACCTTTTCGCATGGCGCGTCTCTGGCAGGCTGGGATGGAAACTCACTGCATCTGGAAAATTTGATCTTGAGTAAGGAAACTGCCCTCCGTGACGTGACGCTGACCTTGAAGGATGGTCGCGCCGATTTTGGAATCCGTGGAGCTATAGGCAAGGCATTGATCAGAGGTGATGGATCGGTTGGATCGCCCTCGCATCCTCATGCATTGGAACTCACGCTGGTGGGAGAGAATTTGCAACTCGGAGCACTGGCAGAACTCTTGGGTCAGGATCGGCGCGCTTCGGGGACGGTCGGACAGGCTCGTTTTACCTTCCGGGGTGATCCTGACAATCCGATGGAAGCGGACAGCTCGCTAAGGCTCGTTGCCAATAATTTTCGATGGGACGGCAGGGGCTGGGATTCGTTGAGACTTGCAGCCACGCTGACTGGTAGGAAGCTGACAGTCTCTGAGCTGAGCCTCCAGCAGGAGGATAATGTCCTGACCGGCAAGGGCCTTGTTAATCTCCCGCGTGACTGGCATGAAGCGCTCAAATCTCCTTTCACAGCCTTTTTCAGCGCGACGCTTGATGATGCCGGCGCCTTGGCATCTTTGGCTGGGCCGCAGTTTGCCACACTCTCTGGAGGTCTTGAGATGGAGGGTGAGATCCAGGGTGCTGATAATAAGGCGACGGGCCACGCCAATCTTCAGGGGGTGGGAATGAAAATACATGGATTGCCCGTGGACTGGATGAAAGGGGAAATTCAGTTCAAGGGAGACCACGTGGAGCTTACCCATCTGGAGGCATGGAGCGGCCAAGACAACATTTCGATGGAAGGAAGTGTTCAAAACAATCAGCCGCACGCCTACAAGGCATCCGCGCAGATCAATGTTCACAACCTGACCAAGAGACTAGGACAAGTTGGGATCAAGACCGCAACCACGCTTGGCGCAGGCGCAGTGAAATGTTCCTGGCAAGGCGAGGGAACCAAGGACGCTCATTCGGGTTCTTTTCAAGCCCGGGTGACGGAATGGGTCAGTAAGTGGACTGCAACCGGAATGTCGGGATCTTTCGAAGGCATGTATTCCCCGGACTCACTCCGATTGACGAAAGCCGAGTTCTTGCAGGGGGAATTGAAACTAGCGCTTAAGCTGAATGCCACGGCGAAATCACTTGAAGCCGCGGAAATCAAAGCTACCCGAGGGGAGAAGGAAGCTCCACTCGTACAGGGAAGCATAATGCTCCCGATAGATGCCATGGATGTCTGGGAGAGCGGCGATGTCGTAAGAACACTTGATACGAGTGGGTCCTTTGCGATCAATCTTGCCTTGCGCGGCATCAAGGCCGAAGAAATCGAGGAACTTTTGGGTCAGCAAGTTCGTCTGACCGGATCGCTCGAAGGAGATCTCTCGGCCTCGGGTACCATGGAAAATCCAGAAATCCACGGCGAGCTGAAGATCGGCAGTTTCGTCTCGCTCCCGGGAGAAGCTCCTGCGGATCTCAATCTGACACTTAATGCCGTACGCGGAGAGTTCAAAGGGTCACTTTGTGAAGCGATCGGACAAAAGCCCCTGATGCAGATGGAATTGGATGCGCCGATGCATGTGGTGAGAAATCAGGGAAGACTTCAGTTTGCGCAAGAGGCTGGTCCCGTACGCGGCAGCGCCAAGCTTCAACAAGTTCCTCTTGAAGGCTGGGCTTCGTTGCTGGGTCTCACCGATTGGCCCTTCAAGGGTGCGATACTCGACGGATCCTGCACGCTGGGAGGAAGTGTTGAAAAGCCGACCTTCGATGGAGCCCTCATGATGAATGCCGACGAGGCAAGACTCATGGGCATGCAGTATCTGCGAAAACTTCGGCTGCCTCTCGCTCTGAAATCGAACCAAGCCCTCCTGGCTGGGGGCGTCGCTGATTACAATGGGAAGCCGCTCAATCTTACAGGAGAGTTGAATTGGAGCAAAGAGCATCAGGGGGGAAACCTCTTGATGAAGGGGGAAGCTCTTCCCATACCGCTTGGCGGGGATCTCTTGGGTGAGGGTGATACAGACCTGACGGTTTCCCTCAAACCAATCGATAGGCCGGAGTTGACGGGTACAATCCTGCTAAAAACGATCACCGGAACCATCCCACTCCGATTGACACCCAGTTTCGTTCCCCCGGGAATTCGTGTGGTTGGCGAGAAGATACCGATGATCTCTTATCCCCCGGGGAGTGCTGGCAATGGGCAATTAAGCGTGAACATAAAGGTAATGACGCCGGGCTTTATCGCGCTCGGAACTCCTGCGGGAGATCAACATCATCCGGAAGGGCGGGAGTCGCCGCGCATCGCAGTAGATCTGACCGTGACCGGTGGAGCAGATGCAACGCAACTGGGAGGGACTGTTCAACTGCAGAATGGAACGATGGAACTCCCCTGCGGACCTTTTCAAGTCCCGCAGGCTAGCCTGATGATGGATGGCGGTGGGAGTTGGTTTCATGCGTTGGCTTATGGCATGACCCAACGCGGGGAATGCATGCTGTCGATTTCCTCAACAGCCAATGAGGTGAACGTGGAGAGTACCGGCCCAACGGGCATCACGGCTTCTGATCGCATACTGGCATTGGCCATACCTACCGCCGCTGGAGGAAAAGCGCCGCTCTTTAATCAGAGCTACGCCTGGATCCGCCAGGGTATGATCTTTCCTGACCAGACAATGCTCAGAAACAACACGCTTGCAGAGTCAACCGAACCTGCTTCGCTTGGATTTTACGGATCGCCCTGGGTCTGGGGGATGTTGTGGAGCAAGGCGAGAACCGATAACCAATAATGATTCATGGAGAGCATGACCGGACATGGTCGCGGAAACGCGACAGCAGAAGGATGGAGGATCACGGTGGAATGCGGCTCCGTGAATAGAAAGGGTATCGAGATATCCGTTGCATTACCGAAGACGATCTCCACCCTTGAGCAAAAGATACGGGAAACCGTGCAAAAAAGAGTCAATCGTGGCCGGGTTAATATAACCGTCCTGCTGGAGAGTTCCGGCAGGAATACGGCGGGTCAAGGTGTTGTGGATCGGGAGGCCGCTCACAAAGCCCTCCAAGAAATGAAATCTCTTCAGGAGGCCCTCGCACTTCCCGGCGAGATCACCTTGGATTTACTCATGAGAGCTCCGGGTGTCCTGAGAACCCCGATGGATGAGGTCCTTTCAGCGGAGGCGCTCTGGCCGTCTCTACAGGAGGCGCTCGTGCAGGCGTTGGATAAGATGTCCGCGATGCGCCGCAAGGAGGGGGTTCACCTCGTCACGGATCTCTTGAAAAGGGTGAAGATGCTGGAGACGCTTACCAAAGCGATCCGCGGTCGGGTCCCCGCTGTCCTGCGCCAACGCCGGGATCACCTCAGGACTAGGCTGGAAGACCTCGGTCTTCCATTACCGGCCAATGATCCCGCACTGGCGCGGGAGTTGGCATTCATGGCCGAGCGAAGCGATATCACCGAGGAACTCACCCGGCTTGATAGTCATTTTCTGCAATGCAGGGAGGCGCTGGAGGGCAAGGAACCTGCGGGACGAACACTTGATTACCTTGCCCAGGAGATGTTCAGGGAGTTCAACACGCTGGGCAACAAGGCGGGTGATGCAGCCATCTCCCAACGGGTCGTGCAATCAAAGGCGGAACTTGATAGGATCCGCGAACAGGTCGCAAACCTAGAGTAATCCCTGTGAGTAATCCATCGCACCAATTTCGCCGAACAGGCATCCTGTTCGTGATTTCCGCTCCTTCCGGAGCCGGCAAGACAACCCTCTGCACGGCACTCCGTCAGAAGCCCGACTTTGTCTGGAGTGTCTCCTGTACTACGCGTCCTCCAAGGACCGGGGAGATTGACGGCGAGGATTATCACTTTCTATCACGAGAAGAATTTACGCGGAGGTTGGGAGCGAATGAATTCCTGGAGCATGCCGAGGTGCACGGAAATCATTACGGAACGCTGAAGGGACCCGTTCTCGAGAACCTGAACAACGGCATCGACGTGCTCCTCGATATTGATACCCACGGCGCAGACAACATCCGAGCCTGCGGAGACCCCATCATCCTTCAGGCCCTTGCCGATGTTTTCATCATGCCTCCCGAATTGGAGGAATTGCGGCGCCGGCTCATGCGACGAGGTACCGAGACGGCTGAACAGGTCGAGATCAGGATGAACAATGCCGCCCGTGAGATGGAATGCTGGCGCGATTATCGGTACACCATCATCAGCGGTTCCATGGAGGAGAACATTGAGAAGTTTCGTGCCGTCATGAGGGCTGAGCGATATCTCAGCCGTCGTATGAGCGTCGTGGCGGAGGGGGTGGTATGAACGGATTGCAGCAGACGATGGGTAAAACGATCATCCTTGGGGTGACCGGTTCCATCGCCGCGTACAAGGCGGCTGAGATCGTCAGCCAACTCCGTAAGGCAGGCCACGATGTCTTTGTCGTGATGACGCGGAGAGCCACCGAATTCATCACACCGCTTACGCTCGCAACCCTCTCACGGAATCCCGTGCTTTGTGATCTCTCGGAAGAAAATGCAGGTGCCTGGAAGCCGGGACACATCGAGTTGGCGGATCGTGCTGATCTCCTGCTCATTGCTCCTGCCAGTGCGAACACGATCGCGCGCCTTGCTCACGGATTTTCGGATGACGCACTTGGATCGGTGGCACTCGCGACGCGCGCGCCACTGCTCATTGCTCCGGCGATGAATGGAAAAATGTGGGATCACCCCGCGACCAAAATGAATGTGGAGACATTGCGCGCCCGTGGAGCCGCATTTGTAGGGCCGGCAGAAGGAATGCTTGCCTGTGGTTATGAAGGCCTCGGAAGGCTCGCGGAGGTCACGGAGATCAGCGCACGCGCGGAAAAAATGATCGCGGCGCGGTAAGCGCAGAATCTCTCCTCTCGTCCTCGAGGAGAGAGCGGCAAAAATTTTTCAGAAAATCCGTTGACGCATAACAGCAAGCAACTTATTCACATTCAGCAGTGACTTATTCACAAACTTTTCACACAAGCCGCCCATGCGGAACAAAGGAGGTGGATTGAAATGCCCGTTAAGAAAAAAGCCCCAGCCAAAAAGGCTCCAGCTAAGAAAGTGGTTAAGAAGGCCGTAGCCAAGAAGGCTCCAGCCAAGAAAGTCGTCAAGAAGGCCGTAGCCAAAAAGGCTCCAGCCAAGAAGGTCGTTAAGAAGGCTCCTGCAAAGAAAGCCGTCAAGAAGGCCGTCGCAAAGAAGAAGTAAGTATTCCTCCCGCCGGAACAACCTTTCGGCGACGAGCTAAAATCTTGGGGGAAGCGCCAAAAACGCTTCCCCCAATTTTTTTACTCATCCCTGCAATCAAGGTTCGGTCAAAAAGGTCGTTCCTTACTCGACCAAGTTCCCACCCTCCGGTAACTAATCTCCATGGACGAATTGATACTCATCACCGCGCGCGACGCGGCCCTAGCTGCCGGCGGAATGATCCGGGGACACTTTGAGCAGAAACTGAATGTTGATGCCGCTGAGGCTCACGATATCAAACTGGAGCTCGACCGACGTTCCCAAGCATTGATTGAGTCCCTGATCCTCGGCGTCTTCCCCGACCATGCCATCTACGGTGAGGAGGGGATTCGTGGCGATCAACGTGCGGCTGACCAGTGGATCATCGACCCGATCGATGGAACGGTGAATTTTTTCTACGGTATCCCGCATTTCGCGGTTTCCATTGCCCATCGCCGCAACGGTGTTATCACGACAGGTGTTATCTACCAGCCGATGACCGAAGAACTCTGGATTGCCTCACGCTCCACGGGACAGGTCACACGGAATGATCAACCGATCCGCGTCAGCAGCCGGTCAAAACTCGCCGATGCCATAGTGTCCGTTGGAGTTTCCAAGACCGAGGCTTCAATCGAGAAGGGACTACCGGTGCTCGGTGCGATGATGAAGGCCGCCCGGAAGACACGCATGATGGGAAGTGCCGCGCTCGACATTGCCTTTGTGGCCAGTGGGCGACTGGATGCCTACATCGAGAGCCAGATCAGCCTCTGGGATATTGCGGCCGGCATGCTCATGGTGGAACTTGCGGGGGGGAAGGTCGATCTGCGACCCCATGAGTCTGTTCCTGACAAATACTCCTGCGTGGCCTGCAGTGGCGCGATCGCCTTCGATCATCTTTAAACACGTTCCATGGCAAAAATTACCCGCAGCGGGATAGGCTATGACGTCCACCGGCTCGAGCAGGGCGAGGCACATCGTGCCCTCGTTCTTGGAGGGGTGGCGCTTCGTCATCCCCAGGGACTAACCCTCGCTGGTCACTCCGATGCGGATGTGCTCTGCCATGCGATCGCTGACGCCTTACTAGGAGCCGTGGGCCTGCAGGACATCGGCCACTATTTCCCGAATACGGAGCCATCACTCAAGGGCATCTCCAGCCTCGAGATCCTAAGGCGCGTGGCAGGCATCCTCGCCGAAGCGGGGGCCCGGGTGATCAATATTGATTCAACGCTTGTGGCCGAGGAACCCCGCATCGGACCATTTGTCCAAGAGATGAGGGAAAAGATCGCCGGAGCAATCGGGATCGATTCATCCCGTATCGGAGTGAAGGCGACAACCAACGAGTGCCTTGGATTCCTTGGCCGCGGTGAGGGAATTGCCGCGCTAGCCACTGCTTCCGTGGAGACTACCGAGGAATAGTCCCGGCCAAGAGCATGTCGCTGCAGGTTCACAACACGCTCACGCGGACTCGCGAGGAGATCACTCCACGACACGGAGAAGGGCAAACACTCTCCCTCTACACCTGCGGGCCGACGGTTTATGCGCACGCGCACATCGGAAACTTCCGAGCCTACGTTTTCGAGGATCTGCTGCAGCGGCATCTTCAGGAACGAGGCTTCATCGTCCGCCGAGTGATGAATCTCACCGACGTCGATGATAAGACGATCCGCGGCGCCCATGCCGCCGGGATCGCACTGGCTGATTACACCCGCCCCTTCAAGGAAGCCTTCTTTGAAGATGTCAAGACCCTCCGGCTCCTGCCTGCCGAGGCCTATCCCGCCGCGACCGATCCTGAACAAATCGCGCGAATGATCGCCATGATCGCCATCCTGATGGAGAAGGGAAATGCTTATCAGGCCGAGGATGGATCCGTTTATTTCCGCATCGCCTCGTTTCCTGATTATGGGAGGCTGGCCCATGTTGACTTGGAGAACCAGCGAAGCGGGCAACGGGTCGCCAGCGACGAGTATGACAAGGAGGCCGTGGCCGACTTTGCACTCTGGAAAGCCTGGGTCCCCGAGGATGGCCCCGTTGGTTGGGAGAGTCCTTGGGGAAAAGGTCGCCCCGGATGGCATATCGAGTGCAGCGCCATGGCGACGGGACTGCTCGGCGAGACCATTGACATCCATTGCGGTGGCGTCGACAACATCTTCCCCCACCACGAAGCCGAGATTGCCCAGTGCGAATGCGCGGCCCATGGGGAGAAGCCGTTCGTCCGCTACTGGATGCACTGCGCGCACCTGATGGTCGAGGGTTCCAAGATGGCCAAATCGGCCGGTAACTTTTTTACCTTGCGCGATCTGCTCCAGAAAGGATGGACCGGCCGCGAAGTGCGTTATGCCCTGATTTCCGTCCACTATCGCGGTGCGCTCAATTTCACGATCGAGGGGCTCGGTTCGGCGCGCACCGCCCTTGGTCGTCTCGATGCCTGGCGCGCACGCTTGTACGAGACAGCAGGATCCGAAACAGCAGCGGAAAGACCAGATCCCGCGACCGAAGGATTTTTCTCCGCGCTCGATGATGATCTGAATATTTCCGCTGCCCTCGCTGTTCTCTTCGAGACACTGCGGGAGAGCAATCGCAGGATGGACATGGGGAATGAAGAAAAACTCACGCCGGCGCAAGCCCGCGGACTGCTGAATTGGCTTGTCCGCGTGGATGGTGTCTTGGCCTTGGAAGCAGACTCCAGCACCACAATCCCAGCAGAGGTGGAGGAACTTGTTGCCGCCCGCGCCGCCGCCCGCACCGGGAAGGAGTGGAAGAAGAGCGACGAGATCCGAGATCAGATCGCCGCCTTGGGATGGATCGTGAAGGATACCAAGGACGGACAGAAGCTAACAAAAGCATGATTCACAGGAATGAACGGGATTAAGGCGATGAGAAGCCAACTTTTCCTATCCCATTTATCCCCTTCATCGCTGTAAGGTATCCTCCATGTTCGCGCCTGACGCCCTCCTCGATCTCGACCGTACTGAGCACAGTGTCATCTTCGAGAATGTCTCCCACGCGTGGGAGGGGCTCGCCAAGATCTCGACCTATCTCCAGTTCCGTCTGAAACCGGGTATCTATGGCAAGCTGATCGGCAAGCCCTTCATCAGCGGCGCCGTCTACATCGGGCGTGGCACGATTATCGAGCATGGAGCCATGATCAAGGGGCCCGCTTGGATCGGCGAGGGATGCGAGATCCGTAATGGTGCCTACATCCGCGAGAATGTGGTCGTGGGTAACGGCGTCGTCCTCGGGAATTCCTGTGAGTTTAAGAATTGCCTCATCTTCGACGAGGCGCAGATCCCGCATTACAATTATGTCGGTGACTCCATCCTCGGATACAAAGCACACCTCGGTGCCGGCGCCATTCTCTCCAATGTTCGGCTCGACCATGCTCCGATCTCCGTGGTCACTTCGGAGGAATCGATCGCCACAGGCCTTAAAAAATTCGGTGCCGTCATCGGTGACCGCGCCGAGATCGGATGCAACTCGGTGCTGAGCCCCGGGTCGATTATCGGTCGCGATACGATTATCTATCCGGGGACGTCATGGAGGGGAGTGTTGCCTTCCAATTCCATTGCCAAGATGGAGCCGCAGACGCTGCGCATCCTCCCCCGCCAGACTCGGGATTAGGGAAGGCTTGGGATATCGGCGGATAGCAGTGTTGGCCTGCGGTCGGCGTAGGACTACTACGCCTTCCCTTGGCCGCCTTGCTCTCCATCCGATCTTCCAAGTCTTTGCGGAAGTAAACTCCTAACGCTAAAGCTCAGCCACGACCGAAGGGCGTTGGCTGCAGCGCTTGGTTATGCGTTGTTGGTTTTGTCATTGATCACAGATTTGGGGCGGTGTCTTGTGAAGAAATGGACGCAAAAAAATATAACTGTCGAGATGGAATAAACTGCGAGGGCGCCTAAAACGGAACCGAACAGCAGGGCCAGATATAGACGGATGCCGCTCTCCTGAGAGCAAAGTGCAAAGACCACTCCCGATGCTAAAGCTACACCATAAAACGCAATGGTAGCGACCCGTCGACAGTGAAAGGAGGGCTCGTTTAGATGTGGTATCGAATGTCCCTCTTTCACAGGATGAGTGAGTAATCGCCTAACTTGTAATTAGACGTAAAATTGTTCGCATAACAAAGGGGAGGGACAGCGTGAAGGAGTAGAAATTACGAAAAGGGCTGATTACGAGGCCATCCTCTTATACCTCCACACAGTGAAGTCGTTGGTTTCTAGGAGTTTAGTTCCTGTATCGAATTGAGATTCGAAGTCGGGAAAGTGGGTGTCTCCTTCGATCGTTCTGGGGACGTTGGTGACGTAGAGTTCCTGGATCCTGGGGAGGAGGAGTCGGTAGATCTCTTCGCCGCCGATGACGAAGAGGTCACGGCCATCCAATTTGTTCTCGAGTTCCTTGAGGACGTCAAGGGAGCGGATTACGGTGACCCCTGGGGTCTCAGGCATCGTGCGGGAGAGGACGATATTCTCCCGACCGGGAAGCGGCTTGCCGATCGATTCGTAGGTCTTACGCCCCATGAGGACGGCGTGGCCCATGGTGGTCGCCTTGAAGAATTTGAAATCTTCAGGAAGATGCCACGGGATCGTGCCGGCATTCCCGATGACCCTGTTCTCTGCCATCGCCACAATCGCTTTTATCATCTTAAAGAAACATGGAACTGATTGATATCCCGCAGAGGCGCGGAGGCGCAGAGGAATGAAATAAACAAAAGGGAATTCTCAGATCCTCGCTCTGCGCCTCCGCGCCTCTGCGCGAAAACTTCCGTCGCCTTACTTCCTGCCTTCCTGCTTTCCATATTAATCCCTGCAGTCTTTAGCCGCTTCTGATCAAACGGCGATGGGGGCCTTGATCGCGGGATGGGGGTCGTAGCCCTCCAGCGTGAAGTCATCGTAGCGGAAATCCTCCAAGGATTTCACGGCGGGATTGAGCAGCATCCTGGGAAGTGGGCGTGGTTCACGAGAGAGTTGCTCGCGGGCCTGATCGAGGTGGTTCACGTAGAGGTGAAGGTCGCCGAAGGTGTGGATGAACTCCTTGGCCTTCAATCCGCAGACTTGCGCGATCATCATCGTAAGGAGGGCGTAGGAGGCGATATTGAAGGGGACACCAAGGAAGAGATCGGCACTGCGCTGGTAGAGCTGGCAGCTGAGTTCGCCGTTTGCCACGTAGAACTGGACGAGGGCGTGGCAGGGTGCCAAGGCCATCTTGTCGATCTCGCCGGGATTCCAGGCGCTTACAATGTGTCTGCGGCTGTCGGGATTGTTTCTCAGATCCTCGACGACGCGCGCTATCTGGTCGATTTCCGCACCTTCGGGGGTACGCCACCGCCGCCATTGTGCGCCATAGACAGGGCCCAAATCGCCGTTTGCATCAGCCCACTCGTCCCAGATCGTGACGCCGTGCTCCTTCAGATAGCCGATATTGGTGTCTCCTTTCAGGAACCAGAGCAGCTCGTGGATAATGGAACGGAGATGGAGCTTTTTGGTGGTGAGCAAAGGGAAGCTCTGCGTCAGGTCAAAGCGCTCCTGGGCTCCAAAAACCGAGAGGGTTCCCGTGCCGGTGCGATCATCCTTCCGCGTCCCGTGATCAAGCACGAGATTCAGGAGCCGCAGGTAAGGAGTCATCGCAACGTCAAGGCGAGCCTATCCGGTGTAAACGCTGTCGGGATTGAAGAGTGGCTCCTCTTGAGGAGGGAGATCATTACCCGCTTTGTCGAGTTCGACATAGAAGCAGCTTGCAAAGCCCGTATGGCAGGCGCCTCCATGTTGCTCCACCTCGAAGAGGAGGGTGTCGCGGTCGCAATCGACGAACCATCGCAGGATCTTCTGCGTGTGGCCGCTTGATTCACCCTTCTTCCACAGTTTTTTGCGGGAGCGGCTCCAGTAGTGCATGTAGCCGGATTCCACCGAATGCTTCAAGGAATCCTCGTTCATCCAGGCCATCATCAGCACACGTCCCCCCGCTGCTGCACTCTCCTGCACGATGGCAGGAATGAGTCCACGGTCATCATATTTGAGGTTTAACTCCATCCGGTCATTTCGGAGGTGAAGCCGCTTCTGCGCAAGAAGATTATTGAACAGGATTCCCGATTGCGAATCGGGCATTCTTTCGTGAGGATCACGGAGTGGAAGTCCCATCCGTGAACACGCCCCGATACCGCTATTATGAAGAGGCGCCCGCCAGCCTCTCGGTCCCTCTGTCAGAGCTGCTTGAGAGGATCCCGATGGAATATCTCCAAGACTTGTGCGAGGGGGAGTCGGGGAGCCGGCAGCAGGGCTTGCTGGAGATTCCCTGCAAAGAGCTTCTTACGGGCAACACCCCTGGACTTTCACTTGGTAAGTTGAACGATCTGCTCCCGGGCAGGATCGTGATGACCAACGAGGCCGACCGGATGAAGAAAGTGGAGTTGCCCGCTGGTTGGCTTGTTCTCCATTACCGTCTGGTTACCCGTTGCGAGGAGGTGAAGTCAGACGGGGGTGAGAAGGGGGCCAGAGTTCCTCAGAAGAGCATGGGCATGACCGGTGAAGGGAGGAACATCGATGCCCAGTTCCTCACCACCCCAATGGCAATCTCAACATCCAGGCCGCCAACACGAGATGGAAAGAGTGCCAAGGGCTTCAACGGAGAGCCCAAGGAGCAGGCTGATACGCAGGCGCAGGCTCAGCCCCAAACCAATGCCCCGGAGGAGACGCTCTCCAATGAGTCTTCCCATGCTGGGCCAGATCTTTCCAAACAGCAGGAACCGATGCCCCATCGTGAGGTGACCAAGGGTCCCAATAAGGGACTCTTTGCGTCGCTTCCGATCTTTAGCCGGCACAAGCCGGATAAAGATTCCCGCGAGTCTGCCGATCGTTCGGAATCTCCCGAGTTCGTCATCGGGGAACAAGCCGGATCACTGGTTGTCCAATCATCGGAAACCGTGGAGCCGGTATCCTCTTCGATTCCATCGGTCCTTAAGCTCGAGACACTCTGGAAGCTGGGTCCCGGCGACCAACTTGCAGATCCCACTCCTCTTCAAGATCTCTTCATGACAGAGGAAAAGCTGACACTCGACCGCGTCATCGCCCTAGCAGGTCAACTCCCAGGCCTGCGCGCCTGCGTGCTGGCCCATGGTGATCAGGTGGTCTGTGCCTCCAACACAAGTGCCGGTGTCGATCTCCAGTCGCTCAGCGGTCAAGCCATGACGATGCTTTCGCAGATCCGTGAGTCCTCTGCCAAGATGGGTCTCGGGTCGATCCCAGCGGTGACCCTGCATGCGGAACAGGGGGCCCTCAGCTTCCTTCACAAAGGGGAACTCTGCCTTCTCGTGATGCACGCCGACAGGGGATTCATCCCCGGGGTGCGTGAGCGTCTGCAGGAGATGCTCGGGCATTTGTCCGAAGCCAAGGCCCTCCCCCCAACGGGCAGCTCCGAAGTGGCGTCTTGAAGTATCGGGGAGGAGACCATCTTGAGAATGGTTTTTAACCTTTTTAACGCTTTGCCGCTGTCGATAGAATCCCGTCATGCTTGAACTCTTGCAAAAAGGCGGTCCGCTCATGTGGATCATCCTGCTCTGCAGCGTCGTTGCGCTCGGGGTATTTCTGGAACGAATCATCTATCTCCACCGGGTATCTATCCGCGTCGGGGAACTGCTAGGCGGACTCTCCCTCCTCATCCGCAATGGCAGGATTGCCGAGGCACTTGGTGAGTGCAGCTCGACCTCAGCGCCCGTCGCACGGGTTCTGCTCTCCGCACTCATGCGTCCGAAGGAGCAACGGGAAGTGCTCAAGTCCATCACCAGGGATGCTGCCCTGCTGGAGATTCCCAAACTCGAAAAAAATCTCCCTATCCTTTCGGCCTTGGCCTACGTGACTCCCCTGGTGGGTCTGCTTGGCATGGTACTCGGTCTGCTGGATGCCTTTCTTGCGGTCTCGGCGCATGGTGGTTACGCCACTGCGGAGGAGCTCTCGCGCGGAGTGTACGAGAGCATGCTGAACGCGGCGGCGGGTCTGGCGGTGGCCATCCCGGCCTTCATCGGACACAGCTACCTGACCTCAAGGGTGAATGACATCATTCACGACATGGAGCGCGCCGGGATCGAGATCGTGAATCTGCTCACGGCGCCTGCTTCCGAGGGCGATCAGCCGGCTGCATGAGACTTCCCCGTCTGGCGGGTGCCGCTTCACCCTTTCTTCTCCTCGCGCCGGCGCTGGCAACCCTGTTGAGTCTGGCGTTTTTCCTGCTGCTGACGGGCTCCTTTACCCTCCAGCCAGGGATCCCGATGAAAGTACCTGACTCCCCGTTCCTGCTCCTGCCGCAGCATGACCCTCAGGTGGTGAGCGTCACGGGCGCTCCCCTCCCCCAGATCTATTATGAGCGCAACGTGGTCTCTCCCGCCGAGTTGGAGAAGGCCCTTGGCAAGGTTCGCAAAACGGGCAGCCTCATTATCAAGGCGGATCGGCTGGCTCCCTATGATCTATTGCTCCAAATCATGACGATCGGCATCCGGTGTGGGTTCACCGTGGTGTTGGCCACGGATTCCAGACCGGCGTCATGATGCCCTCGCTGCCACGCGTGCCCTTGACCCCCAGGGATCTTGGTGGTTTGGCCCACTTGCTTTTTGAGTGGCCCATTCGTCAGGCGCCCAGACTGTCGCTGCCGCTTTGTATCCTCCTTGCCGCAATCGTGCAGGGGTTCATGATTTTCCTCTTTTCGATTAGTTATAAGGCTCCCTCCTCACCCAGGCCGGAATCTCCGCAGGTCTATTTCCTTCCCCCCGATTCCAAGGCGGCCAATCGGCTGATCCCATGGCTTGAGGCGAATGATCCGGCGGTATTTTCTCCACAGCGCGCCGCAGGTGAGGCGCTCCCGGCCCCACCCCCCTTGAACTATCGACCCAGCTACATGGAGCCGCCCCCCCCGCTCCGGGCGCTCCCTCCTGAGGAACTTCCAGCCCTTCAACCCCCACCTCTTCCAGTGGATGCGGGTGTCTCTGGAGGATTGGTCGGTTTGGGTAGGAAAGCGGTTAGGGCACCTGCAGCAAGTTCTCATGCGGCAGACCCGAAAGCCGAAACCGTTGTGCACTGGGAGGATGACCTGTCGGGGCGTGTCCTGGTGACCCCCGAGCTACTTCACGGCCTCCCCAACCCATCAGCATTTCCCCATGGTCGGGGGGCGCAGGAACCCTCCCTTTATCAGGTGGCCGTGAATGAAGAGGGGATCCCCGCCCACAATGTCCTGATCGGGACATCCGGAGATGCCACCAGCGACGAGGCCGGCAGGATCTGGATCCAGTCAGCGCGTTTTCAACCTTCGGATCATGTCACCTGGGGGCGCGTAATCATCATCTGGGGAGCCGGAACCAAGGATGTCGGAACCAAGGGGTCGGGGGGCAGGCCCGTCAATTCCAAATGATTCCCATCACGCTCTCTTGGTTCGTCTGTCTCTATCTGGGACTTTTTCTGGCCGGCATGTTGCTCCTTTGGGGGGCCTATGAAATGCTCCGAAGGCGTGACTCCGATTCCAGAGGACGTGAGCATGTTTATTGCCGGATCTGCAGTTCGCGATACACCGACAGAAGCGATATCGATCTTCTTCACTGCCCTGTCTGCGGCAGCTTGAACGAGCGTACGAAAGGGGAAAAAGTCTCGATCGGCCGGTGTGAATAACTTGTGTGAAAACTCGCCCTTCTCGTTCAGGGGATTCGTGGAACAGCAGGAACGGATAAGCGATCGCACCCTTCTGTTACTGGAGAATAACGGCTCTGTTCTGTGGAACACACTCTGATAAAGAGCGGAAGAGGGCTCTCCCATGTGACATCTCTGTAACATAAGATGAAAGCTGGCTCCCAACGCCACGAGGGTATGTCTCGCTAGGGCCAGCACCTGTGAATAACTCGGGAGATTCTCCCCACAGAAGCGGTTTCTTTTTGCTGGGTAGGGCGGTTTCCTGACCCATCAAGAAAATCTCGATTCCGGACCTGATAGTCGAATTGCCTTGTTTCCTCCCCTGGATGATGCGACAGAAAGAGCTGTGCCCTAACAGGTAGCCGCCGTATGGCGGGGCGGTTCAAGACCGCTCCACGGAATCAACAGGGGAATTTTTCTCAAGACCTTCCCTGATTCGTTTTTTTCCGGGGAAGAGGTCTTCACCACCGCAGCCGGTCGTCCCGTAAAAGACTGCAGGCCGACCAGACAACGCCCACCGCACTCCATCTTTCCCTACAGGGGAGGATCGGGACACAGCGGAGGAGCGGCTACCGGGCCATCAACACACATCGTAAAGTACTAGAATAGCACTGATCCCAGTCAGCCCCGACCACGTGTCCCGGGCCGTGACCCACAGGGATTTTCCAACAACACACCTACCAATGTCCTCAAATTATTCCTCCAATCGCAACCGCTCCGGCAACGGCGGCCGCCGCCGTTCCTCCGGATCGCAAGGCTCTTCCGGACGCTACCGTGGCGAAGATCGTCCACGCCGTGACCACGCCTCCAGCCAGCAAGCCAAGAAGAAGGGATTCTTCGCGAAGCTGCTCTCCCTCATCGGAATCGGCGGTGGCAAAAAGTCCGCCCCGAAAGGTCAGGGCCAAGGCCGCACCCCCCGTGCCGAGGGATTTACGCCCCGTCAGTCTCGCAAGCCCGAGCGCATCGAGGTCACCACGCCACGTGTCTATGTCGGTAACCTCTCCTTTGATGCCACCGAGAGCGACCTTCAGGAACTCTTCAGTGGTGTCGGATCTGTCCAGAATGTGGAGATCGTCTCCAACCGCGAGACGCATCGCTCCAAGGGCTTCGGCTTTGTCCAGCTCACCACCGTTGACGAAGCCAAGCGCGCCGTCGATGAGCTCCATGACAAGGAGTACATGGGACGTAAGCTCGTGGTCAGCGGAGCAAAGGCCGTCGCCGAGAGTCGCAGCGAGCGCTCGGAGCGTCGCGAGGCCTCCGAGGGAGCCGCAGCTGAATCAGCGGCGGCTTAGTCGGTCACTACGTATCTTCGTTTCCGTGATTCCAACGGAAACAATCATCATTGCCGGCCCCACGGGGGCCGGCAAAACCGATCTCTCGCTCCGACTGGCCAAAGCGCTTGGTGGGGAGATTGTCGGGGCGGATGCCTTTCAGATCTATCGTGGATTACCGGTGCTTACCGCGCAGCCCTCAGCACACGAGCTCGCGCAGATTCCGCATCATTTGGTCGCATCAGTCGATCCCTCCGAGGCCTATGATGCGGGCCGTTATCAGAGGGAGGCCCTTCCGATCCTTAAAGCCATCGTCGCACGGGGAAACCGTCCCATTGTGGTCGGCGGTACGGGACTCTATGTGAAGGCGCTGCTGGGGGGTCTCAATCCGCTTCCTACCTCCAGTCCGGAACTCCGCCTCGGGTGGGGGAGGCTGTCGCTGCCGGAACTCGTCACGCGGTTGAGGGAGTTGGATTCAGACGCTCCCGGAATGATTGATTTGGCTAACCGCCGCAGGGTTGAGCGGGCCCTGGAGATCGTCCAGCTGACAGGGAAACCGCTGGCAGCTTCACGTACCGGATCACCTCGGCCGCCATCCGGGGTTCGTTCCCTTTTCGTCACCCGCGAGCGCGGGGAACTCAATGCCCGGATCGACGCGAATGTGGCCAAGATGTTCGTGAGCGGCGTTGAGGCAGAAGTGGCGGCTCTCCCAGAGGAAAATACAGGGCCCACGGCTTCCATGACGCTCGGGCTTCAGGATGTCAGATCGCTCCTCCGAGGCGAATGCTCGCGTGCAGAGGCCATCGCGTCCATCGGGTCCATGACCCGGCGCTATGCCAAGCGGCAGATGACCTGGTTCCGACATCAGCATGACTTCCCGATACTCAACCTCTCCCATTTTCCGGAGGCCGATCAGGATTTGACGGAGGCGTTGCGTCTGCTGGCAGTTTAATTGGTGAGTCAGTTCTTCCTTGGCTGGGAGGTGTCCGTGCGGGACGATCTCGTCCATGGCCAAGAAATCGAAAAACATAGCTTCGGATACCCGCACTCTCACGCTTCTCGGTGGAGGACCGTTGCCGCAGCTCTCCTCACCCGACCAAGCCGTCCTGGAAACGTTCGCAAGTCCCACCGGTCGCGATTATGAAGTCACCTTCTCGACACGGGAGTTCACCTCCCACTGCCCGGTGACTGGTCAGCCCGACTTCGCCGAGATGACGATCCGCTACACGCCCGACCTGCTCTGCATCGAGAGCAAGTCGCTCAAGCAGTATCTCGGAGCCTATCGGAATCAGGCCGTCTTTGCCGAGGGCATCACCAACAGGATCCTGGACGATGTGGTGAAGGCCATCGCCCCGCGTCGTGCCGTGGTGATCGGCGATTTTGTACCCCGAGGCGGCATCGGGATCCGGGTGGAGGCCACCCATGTTGGGAAGAAAGTCTCCCACGCAAAGAAAAGCCGGTGAAGGTTGTTGTTCTGCTGAGCGGCGGACTCGATTCCGTGACGGCACTTCACGAGGCGCTTGCTGAGCATGAGGTGGTGGCTTCCCTCAGCTTCGACTACGGAGCCAAACACCATGCCCGCGAGCTTCCGATGGCGGCATGGCAGAGCGAGAAAGCCGGCATTCCGCATGCCACGGTCAACCTGCCCTTCGTTGCGGAGGAGTTCCGCTCCGACCTGCTCGCGGGCGGAGGAGAGATCCCCGACGGTCACTATGCGGAGGAGTCGATGAAGAGCACGGTCGTTCCTTTCCGTAACGGGATCATGCTTTCGATCGCGGCAGGATTTGCGGAAAGCCGCGGGGCGGAGGCGGTCGTGATTGCGGCCCACTCCGGAGACCATGCCATTTACCCCGACTGCAGGGAGGAATTTCTCAAGCCCATGGCCGATGCCATCAGAGCTGGAACCTATGCGGGGATCGTCGTGTTGAGACCTTTCGTCTCGATCGACAAAGCAGGGATCGTGCGGCGTGGCAACCTGTTGGGAGTCGACTTTTCGCACACCTGGTCCTGTTACAAGGGGGGAGAGATTCATTGCGGCACCTGCGGCACCTGCGTGGAGAGACGCGAGGCGTTCCTGCTGGCGGGAGTCCCTGATCCGACGAGGTATGCCGAGACGGGTCCGCTGCCTGCTAAGCCCGCGGCAGAAACCACTCGATGAGGATCTCGGAGATTTTCCATTCCATTCAGGGTGAAGGTCTGCTGCTCGGAGTGCCCTCCGTCTTCGTGAGGACATCGGGATGCAACCTCCGGTGCCGCTGGTGTGACACGCCTTATGCCTCCTGGAATCCGGAGGGAGAGGAGATGACATTTCCCACGATCATGCAGCGGGTCAGGAGTTACGAATGCCGACACGTCGTCCTGACCGGCGGAGAGCCGATGGTGGCTTCAGGGATTCGGGAACTTGCTTCCATCCTGCGGGAGGAGGGCTTTCACATCACGATCGAGACAGCGGCGACAGTTGTTCCCGAAGGCATTGCATTCGATCTGGCCTCCCTCAGTCCGAAACTCGCCGACTCCACCCCGGAGTGGGAAACTGCCGGCCCCTGGCGGGAACGTCATGAATCCACCCGCAGGAAGCCATCGGTGATACGACAATGGCTTCAGGCTGGACCTTGCCAACTGAAGTTTGTGGTTTCCCAAGTGGAGGATCTTCCCGAGATCGAGGAGCTTCTCAACGAGGTGGGCGCGGTTCACGGCTTTACCCGCGACAGGGTCCTGCTCATGCCCGAGGGGACGGATGTGGAGACATTGCGGGAGCGCGGTCCGGTCTTGGCCGAGATCTGTTTGGAGCATGGATTTCGATTTGCACCGAGAATCCATATCGAGCTCTTTGGCAACATCCGCGGCACCTGAGGGTCGGGCTCGCGATCTCGGCGGATAGCTATGTTGGCCTGCGCTTGCAGTATGTCTCATACAACACGGTGTAGCGGCATAGCGGTATAGCGCAGCCCACTAACTTCCAAGGAGGAGGAAGAGCCCTTTGATCACGTCTCCTTCTCGTTCCGGATTGCAAAAACGGGCTGATAGCTTTATCGACAGGGTGCTTATGCAGCGTCACTTCAACAGTTTTCTATTTTGCCTTCTTGCAGGGATTTTTATTACCGCTCCGCTTTATGCGGAGAGTTCCATCATTGTTGATAACCAGACAGGCAGGATCTTGGAGGGGGTCAACAGGGATCAAAAGCTGCCGATCGCCAGCCTGACAAAGCTCGCTCTGGCCATGGTCGCCCTGGACTGGTCGGAACTGAAGGGTGGTAATCTCGAAGAGACCGCAACGGTGCCCGAATCCGCGATCTCCACGACCGGAGGAATCAACCCTCTTGGCCTCCAGGCCGGGGATGTGCTGACCTTGAGGGATCTTCTGTACGCCTGCCTGCTTGCCTCCGATAACGTGTCGGCAGTCACCTTGGCAAACCACTTGGGAAGGGCGCTTCCGAATGCCACCGGCCTTGATCCCGTCGGCAATACCGTTTCCCAGATGAATGCCTTGGCCCGTCAGTTGGGAATGCGCCACACCCTCTTCCTGAACCCCCATGGCCTCGATACACCCGAGGGAATGGCCGAGCCCCACTCCTCCGCTGCCGACCTAGCACGTCTTGCACGCTACGGCTACTCCAAGTCGGGCCTCTCCTTCTATGTCTCGCAGGGCACCAGGGAAATCCACGTTCAACGCGGCGCATCGAATCTCGGAGTTCAACTTCACAATACGAACGCCCTGCTGGGCACGGATCACATCGATGGGGTGAAGACAGGACGCACCTCGCGCGCAGGCGACTGCATCATTCTAACCTCCGAACACACCCCTGAAGTTGTCCATCAGGGCGATACGGTGCTTACCACGCCGCGTCGTATCATTGTTGTGTTACTGGGGGGTGCCAATCGCGAGCAGGAGGGATTAGCTTTAATCCAGCACGGCTGGGGTCTCTACGACGCCTGGGCTGGACAGGGGCGCCCTGCCAAGGCCTCCAATTCGCTCTAAAGCAATGTCAAAAAAACGTATCGGCGTCCTCACCAGCGGAGGCGACTGCCCAGGTCTGAATGCGGTGCTTCGCGGGATCTATTGCGCCTCGGAAGAGCTTGGATGGGAGGTGCTTGGCTTTCGTGACGGCTACGAGGGAATGCTTGCTGAGGGCGGAGATTTCCTGATGCTAAATCGCCAGAACACGTCCGGCATCATGCAGGTGGGTGGCACGATTCTTGGTACCACCAACAAGGGTCACTTCTCTTCCAAGGTAGGTCCGGGGGAGAAGGCCTTCATCCCGGAGGAGATCATCTCCAAGGCTGCCAAGACATGCCGGGAACTCGACCTGTCCGCCATTATCGCCATTGGAGGGGATGGCTCGATGAGCACAGCTCTCCAGCTCTACCGCTCGGGGTTCCCGATGATCGGCGTGCCCAAAACGATCGATAACGATCTGGAGGCGACCGCGATGACGTTTGGCTTTGACTCGGCGGTGGCCTGCGTGACCGATGCGCTCGACCGACTTCACACGACGGCAGCAAGCCACAAGAGGGTCATCATTCTCCAGGTCATGGGCCGCCACGCCGGATGGATTGCCCTCTGGGGAGGGATTGCCGGAGCGGCCGACATCATCCTGATTCCCGAGATCCCCTTCTCTCTCGAAAAGGTCGCGGAGGAGATAAAGCGCCGCGAAGAGGCAGGATACAAAAGCACGATGATCGTGGTGGCCGAGGGGGCTCGCACCCAGCACGGCCAGCAGTTTCGCAAACAGTCCGCAAGCGGGGAATGGCGCCTCGGAGGCATCGGGGAGATGGTTGGCCAGGAGACGGAGGCGCGTACCGGCAAGGAGACGCGTGTCTGCGTGTTGGGGCATCTTCAGCGTGGAGGAGACCCGACTTCACTCGACCGGATCCTCGGTATCCGTTTCGGGGTCAAGGCCGTGGAGTTGGTGAGTCAGCAAAAATTCGGCACCATGGTCAGCTATCAGAACTACGACGTCTGTGACGTGCCGATCGCCGACGCAGTTCACCGGCTTAAAAAAGTTCCCCCATCCTGCCAACTCGTCCAGACCGCTCGTGCCGTGGGCACGAGCTTCGGAGACTGACATGCCGGAAACTGACCTGGCCCGGGCGGTTCGTACGATTCCCGACTTTCCGAAGCCGGGCGTCCTCTTCCGAGACATCTCGCCGCTGCTTGAGGATGCGGTTCTTTTTCACAAGACGATCCAGCTGCTTGCCGCAGAGTGCTCGGACCTTCATCCCTCCAAGATCATCGGCATCGATGCGCGAGGATTCATCTTTGGTGCCGCTCTCGCCTACAAGCTGGGGCTCGGTTTTGTGCCCGTCCGCAAGAAAGGAAAACTCCCCTCCCATACCATTTCCCATGCCTATGATCTGGAGTATGGATCAGCAGAATTGGAAATTCACAGTGATAGCATCCGCGCCGGAGAAGCGGTTGTCATCGTGGACGATCTCTTGGCGACTGGTGGAACTGCCGGCGCTGTCCTGAAACTTCTCGACCAAATTGGAGCGAAGGCTCTCCTGGCACTTTTCGTGGTGGAGTTGCCTGACTTGGGAGGACGGGCTTCTCTGGCACCCTGTGAGGTCAGATCCCTGATGGCGTTCGGGGATCAGGTACATTCGTAAGAGGGAGGTATAGGAATCAGCAGCTTCCCTCCTGGGGGGAACGGCGGGATCTTGACTTTTTCCAGACCCACCAGGCAATTGCAAGCGCCATGGCCGCGGCAATCACGATGTCCGAAGGGTGATGAGCGCCCAGCAAGAGTCGGGAAAGGGCTATGGCGGCCGCAACAAGCATCGCCGGAAGACCCCAGAGCGGGGAGGCAAAGAGTAATACGCCCGCAAATCCGAAAGCGGTCGCGGTGTGGCCCGAGGGGAAGCTGTTGAAATCAGCCTGACCGATTAGCCACTGATCGCCATGTTTGGGGCCATACCATCCCTGTTCCGCGACGGCCCGAGGGCGCGTCCGCCCTGTCGTGAGGCGCAAGGCATTCGCGGTCATGCCAGAGAGCGTTGAAGCGATCATCGCCGCCAGAAGGATCTTCTGCCAACGGACGTTGCGCAACCAGCGTGCCAAGACATACCCGAGAAGCCCAAGGATCATCAATTCCGGCCAATCCCCATACTGGCTGCAGAGAGCGACGATTCGGCTATGGTTCCAGTGCCCATGATTGGCAGCGAGGATTGAGGGCGTCACCGCTGCATCCACGAGAAAAGAGGCAGTGACCAAGAGGAGTCCAAGAAGGATTATAGCCGGAACAACAAGCCGTCGTAATGCCCTGTTGGTCGATGAGGAAAGAGTGTCAGGAGTGCGGTCCATGAGATGGAATGCCCAGCAGTTCGTTCGGGAGTAGGCTTGAGGTCAAGCCCTGAACTCCACTACAAGAAGAAATTTCACTGAGTGAAGAGGTTGCAGTTGAAGGGTTTCGCTTGCTCCTGAGGGTTTTGCAGTTACCCAAGAATGATGCCAAAACGCATTTTTCCAGCTGCATTGGGCTTTTTACTCGGTCTGATGCTGTTGCTGACGGGTTGTGCGGTGGGGACATCCACGATCCCATCCGTATCTCGCTCCACTTCAAATTCGGTGCCGGTGGTGGCTGGCACCGAGGTGGCTCCCACCAAGTCCTCCTCGCTCTGGCTCCAAGGTCAGGGTCAGAGACGTGTGCCGGACGCCAATCCCCCAGCCATCCGAGCCGTCTCAGCCATCATGATTGATGCACGAACGGGGGAAACGCTTTACCAGAAAAATGCCGACGAGCCGCGTCAGGTCGCCAGCACGCAGAAGCTTGTCACCGCGCTGATCGTGGCGGAACAGGATCCCCTCGACGAGCCTGTCCGTGTTGATCGCAGGGACACCAACGTCGAGCCCACCAAGGTTGGTATTCGCGCCGGAGAACTATACACGCGCCGTCAGCTTCTGCGGGCCATGCTTGTTCATAGTGCCAATGACTGTGCGGCCGCGCTTGCCCGGGCTCATTCGGGGAGCATTGCCGAGTTTTCCGGTGAGATGAACCGGTTGGCCCAGCGGTGTGGAACGACCTGCTCGCACTTCGTGAATCCCCATGGCCTTCCGGCCCAACAGCACTCGACCGCACGTGACATGGCCCGTATCGCTTTCCGGGCGTACCACAATCCCGATCTACGTGAAGCGATGGCCATGCGTTCGTATTGTTTCCGCTATGCAAGCGGCAGGCTCTGCATGCTGGAGCCGACCAACAAGCTTTTGGAGCGCTCTCCCTTCTTCAATGGCATGAAGACGGGCTACACAGAGGCGGCTGGCAAGTGCCTTGTCAGCAGCTACAGCCGTGGTGGTCGCGAGCTGATCCTTGTGCAATTGGGGAGCCACGCCCGCTATGTTTTCGATGATGCCCAGCGCCTCATCGGATGGGCGGCCGGATCTTAAAAAAGAGCAATCAAGCCTTCCACTTGATACTGCAGCCCAAGGCTGGCGGCCATGGCTCTGGTACCTGCAGGCCCCCGGCAACGGCTTCTAGGGCCTTGCGAAGATCTTCTCCAGTATTGGGCAGTCCGTTTTTTGGACTGCTGGCATCCAAGCGTCCCCTGTAGGCAAGGCGGCTTTCGGAATCAAAGAGAAAGAAATCGGGCGTGCAGACGGCCGTGTAAGCGCGCGCCACCTCCTGGGACTCATCATACAGGACAGGGAAGGAAAAGTCTGATGAGGCAACCATCTCACGAAGTTTTTCGGGGGCGTCTGCAGGGTAGGCCACAGCGTCGTTGGAACTGATTCCCACCGTCGAGATGCCGCGAAGGGCATATTCCTCGGAGAGGCTCTTTAGATGCTCTCGAACATGGACCACATAGGGGCAGTGTCCGCACAGGAAGACAATCAGGGTGCCCTCCCTCCCCCCGACGTCTGCAAGGGATCGGGTCGTCCCGGTAGTGACATCGGGCAAGGTGAAGTCCGGCGCCTTGGTGCCGGCGCTCATGGTGTCTGGGAAGTCAGCGGAGGAGGTTGCCATAGTATCGATGGGATGGGGTTGAATGAATGAGCGGATGCTGACGGAAGAGGATCGCAGACGCAATACCCAAGCCGGTCACAATCCTCGTGACCCGATCCCCCTGTAAGGCATAGGATGGGCTTCCGATGCCATCTAAGAAAACAACCGTAACGGCCTCCTCCAAGCGCGCCGCAACTCCTAAAAAAGCATCCGGATCCGTGGGACTCTTGAGGATCGGTAAGGCCGCGTTCGTGACGCTAGGTGGGAAAGATCCTCTCTTCATCCTTGGTCCCTGCGTGATCGAGGGGGCAAAGCCGCTGTTGAAGGCGGCCCGGACGATCAAGTCGATCTGTTCGGACCTCGGGGTTCAGTTTGTGTTCAAGGCCTCCTATGACAAGGCCAACAGGACGTCCGGCTCCTCGTACCGCGGCATCGGGGCTCTCGACGGTTGCCGGATGCTTGCCGAGGTGGGAGCCTCTATCGGTGTTCCGGTCACGACCGACATCCACTCCCCGCAGGAGGCCGAGATCGCTTCGGAGTTTATCGATCTGCTACAGATCCCGGCCTTCCTCTGCCGGCAGACCGACCTGATCGAGGCGGCGGCGCGATCCGGACGGGCCGTGAATGTGAAAAAAGGACAGTTTCTCGCCCCTTGGGACTTGGCTCCCATCGCTGGGAAACTCCGCGCAGCGGGGTGTGAATCCTTCTGTTTTACCGAGCGCGGCACCACCTTCGGTTACAATAATCTCGTGGCCGACATGCGATCGCTCTACTGGATCCGGGAGCAGGGTTTTCCGGTCATCTTCGATGCAACCCACTCCGTCCAGCGCCCCGGCGGTGGCGGCGGGCATACGACCGGAGATGGGCATCTGGCACCCGTGCTCGCACGGGCCGCAATGGCGGCAGGGGTTGACGGCATCTTTCTGGAAACCCATGAGAATCCGGCGAAGGCTCCCTCCGACGGGCCCAATCAGATTCCCCATGCGAAGCTCGCTGAAACCCTGAAATCACTCCTTTCGATCCGTCGTGCACTTGCCTGATTTCAAGAATGTGATGGTGCCCTTGCTGGTGGCGCTCCTTCTCACGGGAAGTGCTCCGTTAGTACACGCCGCAAGCGGGTCAAAGAACAATGCAGAGCTTGCGCCCGAGTCCACATCCAGCAACGCTGCCAAGATTGACCTACCTGTTCCCGTGGGAGAGCCGGTCAAGGGGATCAAGATTCCCCAGTATGACGAGCAGGGAAACCTCACCATGAACCTCACGGCTGAGGTTGCCCGCAAGCTCGACGAGCGGCAAGTCGAGCTCACCAAACTCAAAGTGCAGTTCAACGACAAGGAGCAGAAGCAAATCATTGTCGAGATTCCCCACAGCATGCTCGATCTGGAGACCAAGAAGTTGATCGCTGATTCGGAAACCGTCATCAGTCGTGAGGATTTTGAGATCACGGGCCAGACCGCGGAGTTTGACACCGTCGCCCGGCAAGGCATCTTCAAGGGACATGTCCGGGCCTCTTTCCGGAACGACAACGCCCCGATTCTCCCATGAAGCCATTCCTCTACCTCCTCCTGGCATTGACGTTCCAGAGTGGCCGACTCGTGGCCCAGTATGCTCAGGATCCGGGTCCAACGGCAGGGGTTGCCCCCGAGAGTGGCACCATGATGGGTGGAATCATGCCCCAAGCTGGCGAGCGCCCCAAGAATTCCCGCACCGTGATCGAGAGTGATGACGGAGCCACGTTCGATAGCACGAGCAACACGGCTGACTTCACCGGTCACGTCGTCGTTCACGATCCCCAGTTCGACCTCTCAGCCAGCACCCTCCATGTCGTTCTGCGGCCGGACCGAAAGGGGCTTGAGCAGGTCATTGCAACAGGGTCCGTCGTCATCACCCAAGAGAAGAAGAACGACCGCGGCGATCTTGTCAAATCGGTCGGGAAATGCGGGAAGGCGACGTATGAAACCGCCTCGGGTGACGTACGCCTGGAGGAGTGGCCCCAGATTCAGCAGGGGATCAATAACCAGATTGCCACCGAGAAGACCACTGTCATGATCCTCAACGCCAAGGGCCGCTCCCGCACCATCGGGCCCAGCCGTACCATGATTGTCGATCAGGGTGAAAAGGCCATCACCCCGTAATTCCCCACCCGAACGCCCGATACCCATGAGCACCAACGGCGAATTTCAATTCACCTCGGATCCGGTCAATGCCACACCAAGCCGCTTTGAGTCAGCGCCCGTCATATCAGACCGAGACGAACCGATCTTAAGGACCGACAAGCTCGTCAAGATCTACAATGGCCGCTCTGTTGTAAACGGCGTCGACATCCATGTCCGCAAGGGGGAGATCGTCGGACTTCTCGGACCGAACGGTGCGGGAAAAACAACCACCTTCTACATGATCGTCGGCCTCGTACGCCCGGATGGCGGCAGAACTTTCTTCCACGGCAAGGATGTCACCCACGAGCCGATGTACAAAAGAGCCCGACTTGGCATGGGATACCTGCCGCAGGAGGAGTCTATCTTCCGCAAGCTCACCGTCCGGCAGAATATCATGGCGATTCTGGAGACCACCTCTCTCAACAAGAAGGAGCGGAACGAGCGCTGCGACGAGCTGCTCGAGCGATTCGGTATCGCCCACCTTGCCAAGAACGAGTCGCTCACCCTCTCCGGCGGAGAGAAGCGCCGCCTGACCATTGCCCGCTCGCTGGTGACCAATCCCAAGATGCTCATGCTCGACGAGCCCTTCAGCGGCGTCGATCCTATCGCGGTCTACGATGTGCAGCAGATCATCTCCGACCTCCGAGACATGGGGCTTGCGATCATCATCACCGACCACAATGTCCGTGAGACCCTTGCCATCACGGACCGCGCCTACCTCATTTTCGAAGGTCGCGTCGAGAGTCAGGGCGACAAGGACTTCCTCCTGCACGACCCGATCAGCCGCAAACTCTATCTCGGCGAGTCCTTTGCCATGTAGGCTCCGGTAAGAACGCAGAGACTTTAACAAGAAGAGATTTCTCACATGTCCCGCTCCAAGACATCCTCCACGCAGAAGGCCAAGGCGCTGACCGTGGGGACCTTCTTTGCCAACCATGGACCCGCGCTTGGGCTCGAACTCATGGGAGACTCCTCCGGCATGGAGTCGATCATCGAGGAGCCGACCATCAACCGGCCCGGCCTCGCGTTGGCAGGATTCTTCCGCTACTTTGCTTCCAAGAGGGTTCAGGTGGCAGGACACGCCGAACTGAGCTACCTCCGGAGTCTCACTGCTACGGAGAGAGCGGCCAAGCTGGAGGCGCTCTTCGAGCAGCACATACCCTGCCTCATCATCGCCCGAGGCCTCCCACTGCCGAATGGTATCCTTGATCTTGCCGCAAAACGGGAGATCCCCGTCTTCCGGACACCGCTGGTCACCATGAAATTCATCAATTCGGCCACCATCGCCCTTGAGGATGAGTTCGCCCCTGTGGCATCCGAACAAGGGAGCATGGTTGATATCATGGGGATCGGTGTCCTTATCCGTGGAAGTAGCGGTATCGGCAAGAGCGAGTGCGTCCTTGGGCTCATTGAGCGCGGCTACAGCCTTGTTAGCGACGACATCACCCGGTTCCGCAATCTGGAGGGAAGGGAGCTGATCGGCAATAGCAAGGAGCTGACACGCTTTCACATGGAGGTGCGCGGCATCGGCATCATCAATGTCGCCGCCGTCTTCGGTGCTGGCTCCGTCCGTCCCGAGAAGCAGTTGGATCTCGTGGTTACTCTAAAGGACTGGCACGACGTCGAGGATATTGATAGGATCGGACTTGACAGGGATACCTATGAGATCCTTGGCATTTCCATACCACACGTGACCATCCCCGTTAGAACAGGACGCGACCTAGCAAGGCTCGTCGAAGTTGCGGCCCTCGACCAGAAACTCAAGTCGATGGGCCACGACACGGCTCGTGAATTCAACGAACGACTTCTCCGGGCCATGACGCCCACCAAGGAACGCCTTAAGAAATGAGCAACCCAAGCGACGCACCCTCAGCCACCAAGGACCTGACCATCGAGAACCGCAACGGTCTCCATGCTCGTCCGGCGGCACTCTTTGTCAAAACCTCCAGCCGTTACCGATCTGAAGTCTGGGTCGAGAAGGATGGAGAGCGCGTGAACGGCAAGAGCATCATGGGACTCATGATGCTCGCCGCCGGCAAGGGGTCTGTCCTCCGTGTCATTGCCGAAGGAGAGGATGCCGAGACGGTATTAAACGAGCTGGAACAGTTGATTTCGACCCGTTTCGGCGAAGAATAGACTCGGTGTCAACGCTTTTGGCGCCACCACGATGTTCTTTGGTCTGGGTGCTTTGCTCCTCAATTTAGGTTGCCGCCTTCGAAAGGCAGTCTAAATCTCTGCGGGGATAACCGCCTATGTAATCTTCGAAGACCGCCACTCGACTTTCCTGAGGGGTCTCAGTAAACTCATACACTTGTGAGCTACCGCGTCTTTGCCAGAAAATACCGACCGCAGAAGTTCGAGGAGGTGATTGGTCAGGAACACATCACCCGCACTCTCCAGAACGCGATCAAGGGAAGCCGTCTTGCACAGGCCTATCTCTTTGTCGGTCCCCGCGGGGTTGGCAAGACATCCACGGCTCGCATATTGGCCAAAGCGCTGAATTGTCTGAACGGTCCGACGGACAATCCGTGCGGCACCTGCGACGCCTGTATCGAGATCGCGGAGGGACGCAGCCTTGACGTGATGGAAATCGATGGGGCGAGCAATAACAGCGTGGAGAGTATCCGCACGCTCCGAGAGAACGCGGCCTACGCGCCGGCCCGCGGCCCCTACAAGGTCTACCTGATCGATGAGGTGCACATGCTCTCCACGGCGGCCTTCAACGCCCTTCTCAAGACGCTGGAGGAGCCTCCCGAGCACGTAAAGTTCCTCTTTGCCACGACGGAAGCGCAGAAAGTTCCCGCCACGATCCTGAGTCGATGCCAACGCTTCGACCTCCGACGACTGACGCCGGAGCTGATCGCCGCACATCTCCTCTACATTGCGAACATGGAGAAGGTGTCACTCGATCCGACCGCTGCCGAGGCGATTGCACGAGGAGCAGACGGGGCGCTTCGGGATGCCGAGTCGATGTTTGATCAGGTGATCGCGTTCTGCGGTACCACGATTACGGCCGGCGATGTTCAGATGGTCTTCGGTTTCACACCTAGGGAGACGGTTATTTCGCTGACGGCCGCGCTCTTGGCGGGCGACACACCATCTGCGCTTGCGCAGGTGAGGGATCAGGCCGAGGCAGGCAAGGATCTCTCGCGACTGCTAGCAGAACTGGTCGGCCTTCTGCGCGATGTCCTGATCTCAAAAGCACATCCCGCCACGGAGGAGCAGACTGAAGAGGGGCGACTGGGGCATACAATTTCCCAGGAAAAGCTGCTGGTCCTGCTCGATCACTTTGGCGAGTCCGAGGGGCGGATGCGTTGGGCAACTGACAAGAAGCTCCTGCTCGATGTCGCCCTGATCAAGGGGGTGCATCTGTTGGAAGAGACCAGTCTGAGTGACGTGATTGATGCTCTCGCCTCCCTGCGTGGCGGGTCCCCGCTCCCCGATCGACCGACCGCGAAGGTCACGGTATCTGCTTTGGTGCCAAAACCAGCCATTGTCCCAACTTTAACACCTGCTCCAGTAGCGCCAGCTACCATCGCCCCTCTAAAAAAAGAGCGACCAGTCATCGAGGAAGAATCCAACGAGGAAGCCGATAAGGAGTCCAAGAAAGAAGCAACCAAAGGGGACGAAACCAACACTCTTGCCTCCGAGGCTGAGATGATCCCAATCCTCTCCTTGGGCGACGAAATGGCATCAGGACCGGCCGCTTCAGGGTTGGAGGAGTTGGAGGAGAAAGCGACTCCCGCTGCAGTGACAACCACGGATCCTTGGCACACGGTAGCCATGTCACTGGCCTCCGAGTCCCCCCTGAAATTCGGATGGCTGGAGGATGGCCGCTTTGTGGAAATTCAAGGGGATCGACTGATCGTGGAGTTCCCCCCCTCCCTCGAAGCACAAACTCAGACCCTCTTCTGGATTCAGGCGGTCAAAAAAATCGAGACGCTGCTTTCCACCGACCTCGGGAAGAAAATAACCCTCGAGTGCCGATTCAGCGGGGCCGAGCCTCCAGCCCCGGAGCCAATGCCAGAGCCCCTGCCTCCCCCGAAGGCAAAACCGATTGACAAGGCCTCACCCTCTTCTGCCTCCTCAACAGCTTCCAATCCCAAAATGGCGTCACCAGAATCCCCGCCAGAAATCAGCGCTGAGGAACTGGAGGCTTTCAAGAATGACCCGCTGATCAAGAAGGCGCTGGAAATTTTCAAGGCAGAGATCCTATCAGGCGAACAATCACCCGGCATCTGATCGGAAAAATCCAACTCAACCACCAATCATACCCATTGATGAATATTGCTAAAATGATGAGCGCTGCCGCGAATGCGCAGAAGAAGATGGCCCAGATTCAGGAAGATCTTGCCAAGCGTGAGGTCGAAGCGACTTCCGGCGGAGGAAAGGTGACGGTCAAGGCCTCCGGATCGGGAGAGATCCTCTCCATCAAGATCTCTCCGGAGGTTATTAATGCGGATGACGTGGAGCTTCTCGAGGATCTTGTCCTGAGTGCCGTGCGCCAGGCGACCGGTGATGCGAAGAAGCTGGCCAGCGACGAGATGGGCAAACTGACGGCAGGCCTCGGCATTCCGGGCCTTCCTTTCTGAACTGCAAGAGATCCCTGGATTCCAAAACATGACCACGCTTCTCTCGCCGATTCAACTCGGCCCCATCGCCCTTCCCAACCGTGTTTTCATGGCACCGCTGACACGTTGCCGTGCCTCGGAGGGCCATGTGCCCAATGAGCTGAACGTGAAGTATTACGCCCAGAGGGCTTCGGCTGGCCTGATCATTTCCGAGGCGACATCGGTCTCCCCGAGTGGCTATGGCTACCCGAACACTCCCGGCATCCACACCGAGGCGCAAGTTGACGGATGGAAAAAGATCACCAGTGCGGTTCACGCCAAGGGAGGGCACATGTATCTCCAACTCTGGCATGTCGGCCGGATCTCACACCCTGCGTATCAGGAGGATGGGACCCAGCCGGTGGCTCCCTCCGCCATCAAGCCCAAGGGACAGGTCTTCACTGGAGCGGCCATGGAGGAGTATGTCACCCCGCGAGCGCTCGAGACCTCCGAGATCCCGGGAATCGTGGCCGAATATGTGCATGGAGCCACACTTGCCAAGGAGGCCGGATTTGACGGTGTGGAGATCCATAACGCAAACGGCTACCTTCTTGACCAGTTTCTTCGGGATGGAACCAACAACCGTGGCGACGAGTATGGCGGATCGGTTCAGAACCGTGCTCGCCTGACCCTGGAAGTCACGGAGGCGGTTGTCGGTATCTGGGGTGCCGACCGCGTTGGGATCCGCCTCTCACCCGGAGGTGTCTTCAACGACATGCACGACAGCAATCCACTCGCAACCTTCGGACATCTGCTGAAAGAGCTGAACGCCTTCAATCTGGCCTATGCCCATATCACCCAGGTCACGGCGCAAGATATCGCGCACGGAGCAAAGGAGGGGGTGGGCCCCAAGGAGTTGCGCCCCTTCTGGAAAGGGACGATCGTCTCGGCGGGAGGATTCAATTTGGAGACTGGCAATAAAGCCCTGACAGAGGGTTGGGCAGACGCGATTGCTTTTGGCGTTCCCTTCATTGCCAATCCCGACCTGCCGGAGAGATTCCGTCAGAATGCGCCTCTTAATGCCCCTGAGGAGGCTTCGTTCTACGGAGGCACCGAGAAGGGATACACCGACTATCCTACCCTGCAAACAGACGTGCTTTCGTAGGTACTTACTGTCCGAAGAGCCCGGTTTGAGGATCGGGTTGTGCGATAGGGCGTGCTTTCTTTTCCTTCACCGGAAGAGGATTTGAGACTGTCTCGGATTCGTTGGTCCTGAACCCAAGCCCACTCATCAGCAGGGCGCCGCCAGGGACCACAAAGGAGAGGAGATCGGCGACGCCACGGATGAGTTCGCCGTGAACAAGCATGGCATCGGCGGTTTTTCCTGTTGGAATCTGGTGATATGCGCTGAGGAAAAGAATCAGTTCCGAGAGAAGGATGCTGAGGAGAGCCCACTTGATCCCAGTTTTCTGCTTCTTGGAACTCAAGTCCAAGGCGGGCATCTTGAACCAAAGAAGCCATCCCGCGCAGGCGAACGTGAGTAGCGCCAAGGTGACCGAGAAAAGAGAGGTCACGGACAGCAGCAGCAGGACCACGGCAAGGCGCACCAGTTGATGGTTACCCACCTTGCCAAACGCGAAGCTGGTCATGCCCAGGGAGAGCAAAATTAGAGGAACGCCCACGGCCCAAGCCATCACCCGATCCTCCCCGGCAAGTAATTGTCCGGTCACGCAGTAGGAGGTGCCGGCCAACTCAAAAGCCTCCTTCCAGCCGACCCATACGCCAGATTCGAACCATGTGGCGACAGCCATGGCGCCTCCCCCCATCAGAAGTGGAAACCTAGCCTCCCGAGGCACGCAGGAGACCGATGCCACGAGCAGGAAGGAGAGAAAGCCCATCAAGGCGACGCAGAGCTTGAGTGTCAGCTCCACCGCGCTGTACTGGCCGATGGAAATGGTGAGGAGCGTATCCATCGTTAAGAAACTAGGTCGCCGGCGCTCTCCTCAGACTTCGGTGGGATCACCGAAATCGATCTGAAGGTTGCGGGCCAACCTGATCAACTCGGGGGCAGGATGCTTTTTCTTGCCGATCACCTGGTCAAAGGAGACGAGGGTGGTGCGGCCCTTGGCGAGCGATGTCATGCAGCCGGTTTCCTGCTGGAGAAGTCCGGTGACGGCGAGTTCTCCGAAGCGGGAGCCGAGCATGCGGTCGAAGTGGGTCGGAATACCGCCTCGCTGGACATGGCCAAGGACTGTCTTGCGAACTTCCTGCTCGAATTCCGAACCACGGGCGGCAACCATGCGCTGAATAAAGGTGTCGGCATCGCAGACACCTTCGGCAAGCACGATGATGGAGTTATCCCTGGTCTGCTGGTAGCGTTCGTGCAACTGGGTGACGATCCGCTTGATGTTGCAGTAATATTCGGGGATCACGGCGAATTCGGCCCCGCAACTGATGGCCGTGGTGAGGGCGAGGTAGCCCGAGTTGCGGCCCATCACTTCGATCAGGAAGCAGCGTCGGTGGGAGCGTGCCGTGTCGCGGATACGATCGATCAGCTGCATGATGGTATTGGCGGCCGTGTCCACTCCGATTGCCATCTCCGTGCCGGCCATGTCGTTGTCGATACTCGCGGGGATGCCCACGACGGGCATGCCTCGATTGGAAAGCTCCTGGGCCCCGGTCAGCGAGCCGTCCCCGCCGATGACGACAAGGCCATGGATCCCAAGTTCCTGAAGGCGCCGCCGAGCCTCATCGATCCCCTCGGGGGTATACATGCGCTTGCAGCGGCTGGATTGGAGGATGGTTCCTCCCCGGTCGATCATACCCGAGAGAAGCCGGCCCCCCAGCTCCTCGACGTTACCGTCAAAGATGCCGTCGTAGCCGTTATTGATCCCCACGACGCGGCAACCATTCTCAAAAGCGGTTCTAGCCACGGCACGGAGTGCAGGATTCATTCCCGGGGCGTCACCACCGGATGTCAATACGCCGAGTGTTTTCATGGAAAAAGGGCCTTCGGGCTACGAAGACAATCTTCTAGTTAGCATGGGGAGGCGTAAAAAACAGGCGAATAAATTTTTTTTGAACGGAATCGTTGCTAGGTGGTCTCTATTAACAGGGTTTCATTGGAAGCGGGCCACCTCGCATCGGTTTCTTGGTTTTTTCCGGTGCGGCAAACAGGTGGCCCGCTTTTTTGATCCCGTTCCACGTAAAGCTCTTCTTGCCACTTGCTTCGGGGAGATGAGTCGGCTAGCTCCTTGTTAGCTCAACCACCATCACGACAACCACGCTAGCCATGCCCGAAACCATTTTACTGATAGAGGACGAAGCAGATGTTGCTGACCTGGTCCGCTACCATCTCAAAAAGGCAAAGTATCGGGTGCTTCACGCCATGGATGGCGCCGAAGGGTTGGAAATGGTTCGTCAGGAGCGTCCCGACGCCGTCGTGCTCGATATCATGTTGCCCAGGCTGAACGGCTTTGAAGTGGCAAAAAAATTGAAGTCCGATCCGACGACCGAATCCATACCGGTGCTGATCTTAAGTGCCAAGGGAGAGTCCGAAAGCAGGATCAAGGGGTTGGAACTGGGAGCCGAGGATTATCTGCCGAAGCCTTTCAGCCCGCGGGAGTTGGTCCTGCGCATCAAGGCCCTCCTCCGCCGCAGTGCATCGGTGCCTGCGGCCGAAAAAACCATGGCTGGACCCTTTGTGCTGGATCGCGGTGCGCTCAAGGTGACTTTGCAGGGGAAGCGCCTCGATCTCACCTCGACCGAGTTCAAGCTACTCTCCCTCCTGCTCGGAAAGGAAGGAGCCATCCAGTCACGTGAAGACCTGCTTCAGGAGGTTTGGGGGTACAGCGTCACCATTGACACCCGCACCGTGGACACCCACATGAGACGTCTCCGGGAGAAGCTCGGTGAACACTCCACTCACCTTGAGACGATCCGAGGTGAGGGGTATAGGTTTATCCTGCCCGCAGGCAACCCTTGATGAAGGGGTTGCTTGAGATGGCCGTGGTTGCGGTCCTCGGATGTGGTCTGATCGGCATCGCCGTGATGCTGACAATTCTTCCCGCCATGGAGTTGCTGGGGGTGATTCGAAGGATAGCCAGAGGCGACTACCGCCCGGTCATCCTGACAGGCCGTTCCAGCTTTCTACGCGAGGCAACGAACAATCTGCGACTCATAGCAGAGATGCTGGCGCGTCAGAAACTCCTCCTTGCCGAGGAGGAGTTCAGCCTTTCAATGATCCTTGAGAGCATGACGGAGGGTGTGGTCATCACCGGTTCGGACCTAAAAATCCGCCTCGTGAACAAGGCCACCGCAGGCATGTTCAATCTCATGGGTGTGACGGAAGGTCTTCTCCTCCAAGAGGTCTTCATGAGCCATGAACTCCTGGGCGTGGCCCAGCGTGCGGTCGGTACCGGCGAGGTTCAGCAAGGCGAGCTGACCTTCGGAATCCCCGGACGCGGTGAGCGCAGTCATCTCGTGGTGACAGCGGTAGCGCTCAAGGCTCCTGCCACGGAGCTCCCTAACGGCCTTTTGCTTGTGCTCTACGATGTGACCCGACTCCGTGAGCTTGAGTCTGTGCGCCGTGAATTCGTGGCCAATGTCACCCATGAGTTCCGCACCCCCCTCTCCGTCATCAACGGCTACCTCGAGACCCTGGGGGAGAAGGGCGTAAGCCGAGAAATGCAGCGCAAGTCGATCGCGATCATGCAGCGTCATGGGGATAGGCTCAACCGTCTCATCGATGACCTTCTGACCATCAGCAGGATGGAGGAGAGGGGACTCCGACTCGAGACCGCTCCCACAGATATCGGGGGTCTCCTGCGTGAGGTGATCCAGCAGATGGAGAGTCAGATCGCCGAGAGTGACACCCAAGTCACCCTTGAAATACCCGAGGCGCTTCCTCATGTCGATGTGGAGCGTTACCGGATCGAGCAAGCCTTTTCGAACCTGCTGGCGAACGCCCTTCGTCATGGTGCCCCCATCGGGGGAGAGATCACGATCACCGCGATGCGCGAAGGGCCTGATATTTCGGTTCGATTCCGAGATAATGGCCCCGGTATTCCCCTTCAGGATCAGCCTCACCTTTTCGAACGTTTTTACCGGGTCGGAGGGGACAGAGCCAGACAGACGGGAGGCACGGGGCTCGGACTCTCCATCGTCAAGAATATCGTCATGGCGCACGGGGGAAGGGTAACTCTGGAGAGCAGTCCGGGAGAGGGCTCCACCTTCAGCATTTTTCTACCGCTGATTTCCTTACATGCCTAAAACTACGATGGAGCGAAATTTGATACCGTTATCAATCCCTAGCCCTATAGTCCTGAAAGCTACGCAGCAACGCCATCGCCTCGACATCCTCAGCCAGGTCTTTTCCCTTCGGCGTTTCGAGGATTTTCGGGATCTGTGCCAAGGCCTCGGAACGCATGATCCATCGGAAGGTCTCCAGGCCGATCTTTCCCTTACCCAAGTTATCATGCCGATCGGTGCGGGAACCGAGAGCCGCTTTGGAGTCGTTGAGATGGAGGATGGAGAGTCGAGGAAGACCAATGCTACGGTCGAACTCCGCGAACATGGTTTCGGCACCTGCCGGCAGGGAGAGATCGTAGCCTGCGGCGAAAGCATGCGCCGTATCCAGACAGACCTCGAGACGTTGCGGATCCTTCACCGCCGAGAGGATTGAGGCGATCTCCTCGAAGCGTGCTCCCAGGCAGGCACCCTGGCCAGCCGTGGTCTCCAAAGTGATGCGAACCTTCAGCTTAGGATGTTCTGCATGCAACCGATCGAGATTGCGAACCACGCAGGCAATGCCCTCCTCCATACCAGCCCCCAGATGGGAGCCCGGGTGAAGGACCAGTGAGCGGATGCCGAGCTGTTCGCATCGGAGCATTTCATCGGCAAGCGATCGGAGAGACTTTGCATGGTTTTCGGTGCCCTCCACCCCGAGGTTGATGAGATAGCCGGCATGGGCTACGACAACTCCGAGCCGGTGCCGCAGGGGATGCTCCGTGAAAGCCTCGACCTCTTCGGGAGGAAGTGGTTTGGCAAACCACTGCATATTGTTTTTCACGAAGATCTGAATGGCCGTGCAGCCGATCCCGACACCCCGGTCGATGGCATTGGCGACGCCTCCGATCGTGGGAACATGGGAGCCAAGCAGGGGGAAAAGATCGGCAGAAGGAGTGGGGTTGCTCTTGGGGATCATGGGAATGGAGGAGAGTGATCAAAAAAGTGAACAGGAAGAATGCAAAATAATTCCCTCTTCGGCGTTCCGCTGATAGCCAAGGGGATGATCTCGACACGCAAGGACTTGACGGCCTATGTCGCCCCCTTTGCCCTCTTCATGGCGGGGCTGGTTTCTGTCTCCGGAGCAAAGGCTCTGGGGCTCACGACATTCGTGGGGATCCCGTTGGATCCCATGTATTGGATCTACCCCTTTCAGACGATTATCTGTGCGGGTGCGCTCCTTTGGTTCTGGAGAAGTTATGATTTTGGGGAGAGCTCCCCGGTCAAGCTGGGGGTAGGCCTAGGCGTTGGTTTGATGGTTTTCGGACTCTGGATCGCCCCACAAGAGCTTTTTCATCAGGCGCGGCGACTGGAGGGATTCGATCCCGAGGTGCTTCCCGGCATCAGCGCTTGGATGCTCTCTGCCCGTTTTGCCCGGCTCGTCATCGTGGTGCCGCTGGTGGAGGAGATCTTTTGGCGGGGATTCCTGCTCCGTTACCTTGTCCGAGAGGACTTTATGGCCCTCCCTTTTGGCAGCTGCAACCGGTTTAGCTTCTGGGCGGTTGTTGTCGCCTTCACGGCTGTCCACGCCCCGGTCGACTGGCCGGCGGCGTTCCTGACGGGTATTCTTTTTAACGTGATCGCTGTCCGCACAAAGAGTCTCACTGCCTGCGTGCTGGCGCATGCTGTCGCCAACCTGGCACTCGGCGTCTATATTTGTGCCACACGACAATGGGGATTCTGGTAGGATGAGATCGATGAGAATCGGTCTCGCGCAGATCAACACCACGGTGGGGGATTTTGACGGCAATGCCGCCAAGATCCTCATGGCTTACCGTGAGATGGTTGATGAGGGGGCTGAACTGGTGGTCACGCCGGAGCTGTCGATCACGGGATACCCGCCTCTGGATTTGATTTTTGCGGGAGAATTTTTGGAGCGCAACCTTGCCACCATGGCAAGAATCCAAGATGGGGTGGGCACGGTGCCGTTGTTGGTCGGCTTCATCGACCGCAACACAACCGGCCATGGGAAGCCCTTCCACAACGCGG
>CAINEX010000004.1 GCA_903847935.1 uncultured Spartobacteria bacterium
CACGGGAAAGAAGAGCAGCGACCACCCCGGGGTAATCCTGAACCAGAGCATCACTCCACCGATCAGGGTGAGCCTGATCAGGAAGTTGCACAGTACCATCAGAAGTCCCGACAAAATGAGCGCCTCCCTGGGAAAATTGATTTTGGTGAGCATTGGCTTTCCCTGCATGAGGCTGGAGAGCGGCATGGCCAGCGAATCAGCAAAACCTTGCCAGAGAAGGGTGCCCATCATGGCGAAGGCGGCATAAGGAATGCCTGTGGATCCGGTCTTGAACATCCCAAGGGAGTTGAGCATCACAAAGATGAAGGAATTGACCAACGGTGGGAGGAATGCCCAAAGATATCCCAAATAACTCTGCCGGTACTGAGCGCTGAAGTCCCGAAAGAAAAGTCTCCAAGCAAGTTCTCTGCCTTGCCAGAGGTCCAAGGCCATCGCTCGGGCCATTCTCACGGGGTGAGAGAACATGGGTTCCGGAGAGTAACGCCTAATTGGGAGAAGAGCGGCCATGTCAAGGAGTGTGGGTTAGTCCAAGCCGGCGCCTTGTTTCTGGTAGATCCTGACGTGCCGGATCAGAAGCTGGGCGGGCAGAAAGGCTGGGTCAGCGGGCATCCCGAATTTGTCCATGGCTAGGCTCAGGCGGAGGAACATCGGCTTGCGGAAAGCTCCCCAGCCATCGTCGTCAATACGCGACATGTCAATCGAGTTGTACTTCCATCCATCGACATAGAAATCGAGTCGGTCGGGATACCATTCCAGGGAGTAAGTGTGGAGAACGGAAGTCACGCAGAGTCCACGAGTGTTTCCCTGGATCTCGGCAACATGCAGGGGAGGGTGCTTGGAAGGGTTAAAGAAATGGACGCTCGAAAAGACGCCAGGGTTGGTAAAACGGCCAAAATACTCCGCAATGTCGACCTCACCGCATTTCGGCCAAAGGACTCCTTGCATTCGGTCAGTTCCTACCATCCAGAAGGCGGGCCAAACGAACCTCCCGGGAGGGATGACAGCTTGGATCTCAAATCGACCATAGAGCCAGGAAGCTTTATCTGATGTGTCGATGCTGGCGGAGGTGTATTCCGCCGAATGACCGGTTCTGTCTCGGGGGACGTGTTCTTTTCGGATGACCAGCTCAAGTCCCATGTTGGACACGCGGACGTTCTCCATACTGTGCATGTAATACTGGGGTTCCGAGTTGCGCAGCATTCCTGCTTCGTATCCCCATTTTGAAGGATCAGGCCATCCAGTTTTCTCAAATTCATCGTCCCAGACCAAGCGCCATCCGGCGGCGCTCAACTCGCTTTGGGTTGGTGGTGGAGGAAGTGGGATGGGTGCTATAGGAGAGGATGTCTTAGGAAAGGCCGTGGAGTTTGTTGATGTACCGATGCCAGTGGCTGCGTGGGCGGCCAATGAGGCCAGAGAGAGGGATGCCAGCAGGGAAGCTGTCTTAAAAAGCGGAATCAGGAATCTTCTTTCAGATCTCTGCGTTGCAAGCTGCCGCACATGGCCGTTCGGGGTGATCCGAGACCTGAGTGTTGTGAAATTAGGGAGGACCTGCCTCAAAAAATATTCGATTAAGAGGGGCCAAGGGTGTTATCGGACTCGGGTTTGGAGGAACCGCTGCCTACATAACCGTTCTTTTTCCCATACTTTCCCGCGTAATAATAGTAGTAGTAACCTGCGCCGGAGCGGTGGAGCCTGTTCAGGATGGTGCCGGTGATTTGGACGCCACTTTTGCGAATCATCTGGATGCACCTTTGAACGGCCTTCCTTGGTGTTTTACCGCTCCGAATCACCACGCAAACGCGGTCGACGAGATGCGTTAGTGTGAGGGTGTCACCCACCGCATTCACGGGGGCCGTGTCCACGATTACGTGGGCGAAGTTCGTCTTCAGATTATTAAAAAGTGTTGCGGTAGCTGAGGAGGAGAGAAGTTCAGCTGGGTTTTTGGATGTAGTTCCTGCCGTCATAGCAAACAGATTCGGAATTTCTGTTTCATAAATGGCCTCTTCTGGGGTGCATTTCCCGGCAAGCACGTCCGAAAGTCCGTGTGTTTTACCGCGGTCTTGGGAAAAAAGTTTGTAGATGGTGGGGCGTCGTAGATCTGCGTCGAGGAGAAGGGTCTTATCTCCGAGTTGAGCGAAGCAGGCTGCCATGTTCAGTGCGGTAGTAGACTTTCCTTCCTCGGGGATCGCACTCGTGATCAGGGTGAGTCCCTTCAGTGATTTGTCTGGATCG
>CAINEX010000005.1 GCA_903847935.1 uncultured Spartobacteria bacterium
CCATGATCCTGCAGGGCCTGCAAGGCGTAGGCCGAGCAACTGGGGTGAAACCTGCAACCACATCCGCTTCCTGCACTGCTCCCGGCAAGGGCATGCAGGAACGGGGAGAGAATCCAGCGGTAGAGATGAATGGGAATACGGAGCAAGAAGGCCATCGGATCGTGACAGTCAGGACTCCAAGAAAATAGAGAGACGCTCCCCGAGACGCAACCATTCCGAGCGGAGGTTTTCCATCGATGCGGTTGCCGCGGAGGGCTTCGCCGTCACTACCAGCCAGAGTCCCGGCTTGAGGCTTGGGAGTGCAAGACGATAGATCTCCCGCAGGCGGCGCTTCACCTTATTGCGGACCACTGCCGGTCCGACGCGCCGGGAGACAACGACAGCTCCCTGGGTGCAGGTGGACTGATTTTCCAACAGTCCCATCCTCATCAGGCTCCCATGAAACAAAAGGCCCGCAGAGCGGACCTTTGCATGCTGGTATCCTGACCGCAGTCGCGAAGAACGCGACAGCAGGATCCTAGGCCTGGGTGTGGCGTGCGTAATGGATCTCAACACCCTTCGGCAGGAGACGCTTGCGTCCACGCTGACGACGACGGCTCAGGATGGCGCGACCGCTTTTGGTTTGCATGCGTGCACGGAAGCCGAACTGGCGTTTGCGCGTGCGCTTGGAAGGTTGGTAGGTGCGCTTCATGTCTTAAAAAATCTTTTGGAATCGGGTCGGAAAGAATGGACGTAGGAGGAGGTGGTGTCAATGGATGATTTAGCGGCCGTTCATTTTTATGGAATCATGTTGCCCGATCTGCGGAGTCCCCCTATTTTCTACCCTCCATCGGAGAAACGCGTTGCGAGTCTTCTGATGAACGCTTGGGGTCATAGCTCAGTTGGTAGAGCGCCTCAATGGCATTGAGGAGGTCTGGGGTTCGAATCCCCATGGCTCCACCAAGCGTTTACAAGCCTCGGTAACCCATGAGGTGAAACTTGGCATTTTGCCAGTTGCAGAATTAACGGAGGCCCTCCTCCCGAGTTCGTGAACATTCCTTTAAAACCCAACTCCTACATCGGGGATTGGTTTTTCTTTCCCCCCTCGGAGATCTCGGCCTCAAGGGGCTTGTCATCTTCATATTCCGATCGCATGAGGGCGGGGACTTGTAGGAGGATACCTCCTGATCCATGCACAACCTGACCGGGGCACTTCTTCTAACTTTTGCAGGAAGTTGCCTCTCCCTCATGCCGGTCTTGGGGCAGGATCCGAGTCATGGTCTCCATCGGCCACATGAATCGAGAGAATCGGAAGAATCGGGAAAGTCTGTTGATGAGATGGTCTATGCGAGCGTCCGGATCGACGAAGGCAAACCACGAAAACTGATCCCCGATCTGACGGGATCCTTCCCAAGCATGCGGATTCCGGCGGAGAGCAAGCTCTCCATCAGGATGATTTACCCCCATGGGAAGACGGGTGAGGAGGTCAGGATCAAGTCGGAAGAGGTTCGGATATCCCACGGCGAGCAAATCGTCGCGCAGGGCAAACTGGATGCCCTCCGGTCTCTTACCTTTCAGGTCGAGACGACCCCAAGCCGTCTTCATGCCCGCCACAAGTGGGACTCGACTCCCCTTCACTTTAGGTTCCGCACGAGCCATGGATCGAAGTTGATCCGGATTACTCTCCAGAAGGGTCATGATGAGAAGGTCCTGCTCTTATGGACCAATCCACCACCAGAGTTACCTGCCAGCTGAGGTTCAAGAATCGGTCATACAGGATTGTGAGCACCTAGCGAACACCTTGCGAACACTCCTATGGAAATATGTCCCGATCGGAGTGAGGTCCGTGGTAGGCTGAAAGCCTGATGATAAGAACTCTCCTCCTGCGATTGCCGTGAAGATCGTAACCGCTGCCTTTCAGGGGAGCTCTCCCGACCTTGCCTCCTGCCCGAAATCAGCCCTCCCGGAATTTGCCCTGATCGGCCGGTCGAATGTCGGAAAGTCATCCCTGATCAACATGCTGACCCGTTCGGAGGGATTGGCAAAAGTGTCGCAGGTCCCGGGTAAAACACAGCTGATCAATTTCTTCACGATCAACAAGGCGTGGAATTTGGTCGACCTTCCGGGCTATGGCTACGCGAAGGTGGGCAAGAGCGAAAGGAGTAGCTTCAATACGTTCGTTTCGGACTACCTGCAGAACCGCTCCAATCTCGTCGGGACATTCGTGCTGATCGATTCCCGACTCAGCCCCCAGAGCCTCGATCTGGAATTTCTCCGGTGGATGGTCGAATCCGGGTTGGCCTTCATCCTTGCCTTTACCAAGAGGGATACCCTCTCCAAGAAGGCTGTTCAGAAAAACATCGAGACCTTTCTGGCCCGCATGCGTGAGATCACCGTGGAGACTCCGACCTATGTCCTCAGCTCCTCAACGGAGGGGCAGGGACGCTCGGAAATCCTGGCTCTGATCGAATCCGCTCTTTTGGAGAGCCGCCCTACCGCGGGGAAATCATCCACGCCCCGATGACACTCGAAGAGATTGGCTGGAATGACGGCTTCGCGGAGAATTTCTCTGCCTATCTCGAGAAAGGGTGGAAGCCGGCACGCCTGATCCGTGACAATAAAATCACCTACGGTGCCTTATTGGGAGATGGTCGGGAACTAGAGGTGGTGATGAGTGGCAAGGTCTACCATGACGCCGAGACGGATGCCGAACTTCCCGCCGTGGGTGATTGGGTGGCTCTTGAGATAGGTGACAAGAATAAGGAGCATGTCATCCGTGCCAGGCTCCCCAGACAAACCTGCTTCTCGAGAAAAATGTCGGGCAGGAGCACGGAAGAACAGGTGATCGCCACCAATGTTCAAATCGTGGTCGTGGTCACCGATGCTGGCCCTGATTTCAATCTCCGCCGGATGGAGCGATACTTTGCGATCATTGGCCGTAGCCGGGCAAAGGCCGTGGTGCTGGTCAATAAGGCGGATCTTTTTTCGGAAGAAGAGAACCGGGTAGCCGCGGAATCCATCCGAACCCTGAATCCGGAGGCCGAAGTGCATGTCACCAGCCTCAAAAAAAAGAGCAGCCTTCAGGCGCTCAAGGCCTATCTGAAGACTGGGGTCTCCATCACCTTCATCGGCTCCAGCGGCACGGGCAAATCAACGGTGATCAATTACCTGCTCGGCGGGGAGTACCAGTGGACCGACGAGGTCAATGAGGTCACCGGCAAGGGACGCCACACCACCACGGCCCGCGAGCTCATGGTGCTCCGGGGTGGGGGGGTCATCATTGATAATCCCGGCATCCGTGAGGTGCACATGTGGACCGATGAGTCGACGATCAGGGAGCAGTTCGCCGACATCGAGGAACTGGCGCGCAACTGCCGCTTCGACAATTGCCGGCATGGTCCCCACGCGGGTTGTGCGATCCGGGTGGCCATGGCCGATGGGAAGCTGGAGCTCTCGCGCTACGAGGGATTTCTGAAGTTGGAAGAGGAGGTCACAAAGCTGAGGCTCAGTCGGAAGAAGCGCCAGATGACGATCGAGCGAAGGGACAGGCGGGATCAGCGGATCAAATCACGCAAATACGATGCCATGCACAATCGGGGATCCGAGGAGTAAAGACTTCCAAGAGGACCTTTTCTTTTGAGGAATTAAAGAAAGCCATCCCCTATACCCGCCGGCTACATATCCAAAAATTGACTCGAGGTAAGAGTAAAACTCAGGGTCACATTCTTTCAGTCGCTCTCTGGTGAATGGTTCCTGAGCCGTCACTCCGTACAGATAAGTTGTTGCTGCACAAGCAAAGAATTCACGCTGATTGGACATCATGTGAGAGTGGGGATCAAAAAGGTGCCGTGACCTAGCTGTCAAATAGTAGCGTAGAATATCTTTATTCATGAAGCCGCCTTCCAACTTTAGGTCGTGATAAGCATGGAGCATTTCGTGAAGAAGCACTGGTTTATGGCTGCTAAGAGTGATGACGGGAAGGATCTCTACGTTCCTTGTCTGATTCCCCTCATAGAGTCCTGGTGTGCCGCCAGATAGCGGAGTGGATTTCAACTTGATACGAATGCTCTGGAAAAATCGAAGTGTTTCCTCGGATTCACCCACGCTAGAGAGCAGATCAATTTGATCCCTTGTTCGTGATAGCATGGAATCCATCTGCTTCATCCCAGAACAGGCCGATTCATCAATCTTAAAACCCTTGTAGAAGATCTCGGCGTAAGCGCTGCAAGGAGTCACCTCCAAAATTCCCACGAGAATAATGGAAATAAGTTTTAGTTTAATCCTCATGACATCGCCGGAAAAGTGAATATCTTGAATGAAACTCCCCATTTATCATTCCTTCAAGCGAGAGAAATCCTGTGAACCAGAAAAATTCTTAGTGAAGCTGGAGATCGCCTAGTTCGAGTCTTCGTAACTTCTTACTAGAGATGACACCCATTCAAACTCTAAAAAAACCTATTGATTTGAAGGTGTGAAGTTTTTGAAAGTATTCAAAATGAACTCAACTCGCAGGGACTTTGTTAAGACACTTTTTGCCGCGACCGCCCAGGTGGCCCTTTCGGGACCTCTCCTGACCAGAGGTCTCTTTGCCGCCGATACATCCTCGCAGGGGCTCAATTTCCTGATGGTCGGAGACTGGGGAAGGAAAGGGCAGAAGGATCAGCTTGATGTGGCCCGCCAGATGGGAATTGCGGCCGCACAGATCGGTGCTCCCTTCATTGTCTCGGTGGGGGATAACTTTTATGATTACGGTGTATCGTCTGTTGATGATCCCCAGTTCAAGGCCTCCTTTGAGGATGTCTATGCGGCCTCCTCGCTTCAGGTTCCGTGGCGCTTGATCTTGGGTAACCACGACTACCGTGGCAACTGCCAAGCCCAGATCGACTATTCAGGAAGGAGTCCTCGCTGGGGAATGCCCTCCCGCTACTATCAAAAGACCGAGCAACTTCCCGGGGGGGATAATGTTGATATGATCTATATCGACACGAATCCCTTTGTTGCCAAATACGCCCATGACAAACTCATGGGCAAGGAGATCCTCTCCCAAGATAGCGGCAAACAACTCGCTTGGATCGAGCAGCAGCTTTCCGCCTCGAAAGCTCCCTGGAAGATCGTGATCGGACACCACCCGATCTATTCTGGTGGAGAACACGGGGATACGCCGGAGTTGGTTGATCAATTACTCCCATTGCTAACCCGCCATGGAGTTCAGGCCTACATCTGCGGTCATGACCACGATCTCCAGCATCTTCAGGTTGGTGGGTTGAACTTATTCTGCGTGGGAGCTGGTTCCACGGTCCGTCCCGTCAAGTCGACGCCTCAATCCCGATATTCATTATCCCAACCCGGTTTCATGGCGGCCTCTCTTCAATCCGAGGCCATGGATTTGCGGTTGATTGCCGGAACGGGCGAAGTGCTCTATTCCTTCAAACTTCCCCAAAAAATTTCCTAATGCCCCTTCATTAAGGGGGCCGCAGGGCATACCCCTCATCAAAAAACAGGCGTCATTGGCTGTTCTCAAAAAGCTCGGGTTGCACGATCTCATCGGCCTCCTCAATGGTTCCATGATCAAATCTTACTCCTGTTCCCAGTAACCGTACGGGAAGTTGTTTTCTACCATGAGCCTCTGTTAGAAGAGTCTGGTAAATATCAACGGATGGCACGTTGCAAAGACATTCCCTCGTCGTCCGGGTGAAGTCCGAGAATTTTATCTTCACAAAAGCCTTACGGATTTTTCTCGTCGGCGCTTTCATACGCAGTTCATCCAACAACTCGCCGGAGAGTTTCGTAATGGCGGCCTTGCACTCCCCAAGAGAGGCAAGATTTTCACTGAAAGTGCTTTCATTACTTAATGATTTGCTAACGCGATGAGGGTGAACTTTTCTTTCATCGACTCCTCGGCATAAGTGATAAAGCTCTTCCCCCCATTTTCCAAACTCAATTGCCATTTTCATCCTTGTCATGGTCTGAAGATCACCGCAGGTGTGAATGCCTCTTTGGGCGAAACGCTCCGCGCTTCGGGGCCCAACACCCCAGACTTTGCGGACTGGTAGAGAAGTCATGAATCCGGGAATCTGCTCCGGCAAGATGGCAAACTGACCGTTTGGTTTCCGCCAGTCACTGGCGATTTTTGCCAGCATTTTATTCGGTGCAATCCCAGCCGAAGAAGTCAAGAGTGTCTCTTTAAGGATCCTCGCTCTGATTTCTTTGGCGATATCCCAAGCATAACGGCCATCTTTTGAGAAGGCGGTTACATCCAGGTAGGCCTCATCCAGCGAGAGTGTTTCAACGAGCGGGGTGAATTCATGGAAGATCTGCCTGATCTGTTGCGACGCTGCTCGGTAAAGATCAAAACGAGGAGTCAGGAAGACGAGATGAGGGCACCGCTCCCGAGCCTTGAACCCTGGCATGGACGAGTGGACACCGAATCGACGGGCTTCATAGTTGCAGGTGATCACGACTTCCCGATGACCTCCGCCTCCAACCGCAATAGGGTGACCTTTCAGATCTGGGCGCTCACGCATCTCCACGGCGGCGTAGAAACAATCCATGTCGATATGAATGATTTTACGGATAGGTTGAGAAATGGTTGGGCCTTTCATGGAAGGATGATTTACCCATACTCCTGACGGATGCTATTTGGCGATGATTGCTCTTCAATAAAGAAGAAAAGCTTTTCGCCTTATTAAATCTTTAATCTGTCAAGTATAAAAGAGTTACAATATTGTAACAATTCTCTTTTTTTTCATGAGGAGATCAGTGAGATTGTGGCCATGGAAAACCTAAGCACAGTAAGTGGTTCGGCGGTCCGTCACAATCCGAGGGCAATTGAAGCAGAGGTCATTCCGGAGTCATTTCCAACATGGAAAGCCTTCTTCAAGACGGTAGGCTGGGGTGTTAGCATCACCTTGGCTGAATACGGTTTTCTGATCTTACTGATCGCAAGACACCGTTAAGGGGAACTGCCTAGTTTTTTTGATCATATGCAGGTTTGGACTCTCCGGGATCGGAGTTTTGACCTAATATTCATGAATGATCGTCCAAATATACGAGATACAGGAACCCAAGGAAGCTGCCCTGATGGTCGAATGCGGCGTCGATCACATCGGGGGAGTGATTCTCACCCCTGAGGAATGGAGGATTCCGGCACTCAGGGAATCGGTAGGGGTGATCCGCCATGCTGGTAGAAAGAGCAGTATCATCCCCCTCTTTGCCGATCCGGAGAGCATCCACCGGGTGATCGAGTATTACGCACCGGATATCATTCATTTCTGTAATAGCCTTAACGTTGGGGCGGCGGTCGATGATATGGCAATCAGGGCTGCTGTCTCATTGCAGGAGGGGGTGAAGGAAAGATTTCCGGGGATCGAGATCATGAGAACCATCCCTATTGCTCCCCCTTCCCAGGGAGATTGCGTGCCAACCCTGGAGATAGCACGACTTCTGGATTCAGTGAGCGATTGGTTCCTGACCGACACGCTCCTGGTGCAAGGGGAAGATCAACCTGTGGCCGGTCATGTCGGCATCACCGGAAAGGTTTGCGACTGGAAAGTGGCGCGGCAGTTAGTTGCCCAAAGCGTCATTCCTGTGATCCTTGCCGGAGGATTGTCACCCGAGAATGTAGCGGAGGGGTTGCGGTTCACTCTGCCTGCGGGTGCCGATACCTGCACTGCCACCAACCTGCTGGACTCGGCGGGTAAACCGATCCGCTTTCGCAAAGACCCGGAGAAGGTCCGGCGATTCGTCGAGGCGTGTCGGAGCATCACGCCGAGGGGGTAGTTACACTTTTTTTACGGCTTTGGCGCAGTCTTCTCGGAAGCTTTCCCTGCTCTGCCACCACCGTTTCCCCCGCGGCGTCTGCGGTTTGTTCGGGGACGTAAGTCCTTTCGTGCCGTTTCCACTTGTGATTCGTCCTCACTCGAGGACGCGGTTTCCGATTGTTGGTGATTTCCCGTCCTGACCTCAATCTGCTCTTCGAAAGCGTAGCCTGTCGGTTCATCCGGTTGATCATAAGTCGCGCCGGGAGGGAGATCTTCGACGGGATGATCATTCTCTTGATAAGGAGGGAGGTTCTCCTGGCGGTGGTGACGCTGTTGCTGTCGTTCGTCACGGCGCCCCTGCTGGTGGTTTTGATTCTGCTGGCGGGGGACCTTCTGAGGTTGAAAACTTCGTTCCTGTTGGGCGCGTTTGTGGAGTGCCGAGGTGAGTTCTTTGAGCGAACTGACCAGATGGACACCGAGATCACCCTCGGGTTCATGTGCCTTCTCGATGGACTCGGCGACTCCCTCAACGGCCGCCGTGAGTTGCTCGAGGGAGTTATGAATTCCCTTCAGGCTGAGGGAAATGGTTTTGAGGAGTTCGTTTGTGGCTTCGGAATCGGAAGTGCTCATGCGATGGAATCGGGAAAATTTGAATTGTCAGAGTGGGCGCAGGAAGCGGGGTGATTGGCGAGTGATTTGTGAGGCCTATGAACCTTCCGCTGAAGGTCAGGGTCACTCTCCTTTCGTCGTGCCTTGTTTCCTTTGAGCCAGAGAAGAAGTGCCTGCCAGTGAATGCCAAAAATAACCTGCAGGGTCATGAAAGGATATTTGAAACTGAAGCGAAGGAGGTTTGGGTCGCTCAAGGAAACCCGCTTTCCGCTCAGGAGGCTAATCAGTTCACGCTTCTCGCCCCGGTAATCATCGATTGAGACCCGCAAGTGCTCGTCCGGAAGTTGGAAGCGGAAATCAAATTCTAGATCGAGATCCGAAAATGGGGAGACATAGAAATGCTTCACCACGTGGGTGTGAAAAGTGCCGTCCGGTTGCAGGGGAACCAGATAGGGCTTCCATTCCCCAAAGGTATTGCCGACTTCTGCAATCGAAACCAGTGGGGATCCATCCGCTTGGTGACAGAAATAAATCGAGATTGGGTTAAAGATATACCCAAGGACGCGAGGGAGGGTCAGTAATTGGATGCGACCAACAGGTTCGGTGATGCCTTGATCTCGTAGAAAGCTCAGGATGTTTTCCCTCGCTGAGGTAAAACCATGACTGATGTGGTCGCTTTCACGAAAGCTGTAAAGGCCCGGGCGGTTTACTTTCAGGAGGCGTAGCGAACTGCTCAGTAGTGAGAGTTCATCCAGATCGATCAGGAAATAAAAAACCTTGTAGAGGAACTCATGCGTCTTCGGAGCCAGTCTTCGGTGAAAGACCGTACACTCGTAGAGACACGAGTTCAGGTGAGGGGTCATTGGAGGAGATACTTCCGAACAGCACTTGCCGCATCAAACCCCGACTTGCAGGCATCCTCGTGGAATCCGTAGCGGAAATAACTGCCACAGAAGAAAAGACGGCCTTCGTGGTTGAGGGAGGGAAGCTCCCTTTGAGCCTGGATTGCCTTCAGTGTGAAGATCGGATGGTCATACTCCGTAGAGTAGAGAACGCTCTCCGGATCAATTTTTTTACTGCTATTGAGCGAGACGAAATAGTCCTTTTTCTGCGAAACTCCCTGAAGGGCATTCATCCAGTAA
>CAINEX010000006.1 GCA_903847935.1 uncultured Spartobacteria bacterium
CGTAAAAGACGCTATGTGGCGAAACTCACTAAGGCTCGGGCTACGGCGAAGACCATCGCGCAGCAACTCTCCGAAGGCACCGGTCACGTTCAGGCCCTATCGCCATCCGAAATCGCCGATTACATCGCTGCCGTGAAGATCCTCAGACAGCATCCAGATTATAGCCTGGCCAGCGTTTGCCAGCAGTTTTCCGAGGCCATGCTTCAACTGGGTTCCCACGGCACCATTCGCGATGCGGTGTCCACTCATGTGCGGACTTCCACTTCCGCAAAAATCCCGGAAATCAAAGTCGACGTTCTAGTGAGTCGCTTCATCGAAGAGAAAGGAAAGGAAGGATTATCCGACTTTTATCTCGTCGACATTGAGAACAAGCTGAATCGCTTCGCATCAGCCTTTCGCTGCCACATCTCCTCCATTCAACCCGAAGAAATCTCCTCATGGTTGTCGAGCCAGGCTACGGGACGAAATGCCAACAACCTTCGTTCTGCAGTTGCCACGCTCTTTTCCTTCGCACGAGATAATGGATTCCTTCCCCGAGAACAGTTTCACGCAGCGAAGTTCGTAAAGAAGAAGAAGGAGAAATCTCCTCCAATCGGGATCTATACCCCTGATGAGATCAGAAAGATCCTAGCAGTTGCGGACAAGCGCTTCATCCCCACTCTCGCTATTGCAGCGTTTGCAGGCTTACGCAGTTCCGAGATTTTCCGCTTGGACTGGTCCGACGTTAAGATTGATCGCGGGCACATTTCTCTCGATGCCAACAAGACCAAGACCGCGACTAGGCGCATCGTTCCTATTCTGCCTGTGCTAGCAGCATGGCTTGAAGACCATCGTAAAGACTCCGGACGCATTTGCCCTGATTACGCCCGCTTGAATAATCTCACGCGCCAGTATGCTGCCCTTTGCAAAACAACTGGAGTGACCGTGCAGCGGAACGGATTCCGTCACTCATACGCATCTTATCGGCTCGCCATAGTTGAGTCAGCTGACAAGGTCGCACTTGAACTTGGAAACTCACCGCGCAAACTTTTCACAAACTATCGTGAGTTGGTAACCAAAGAGGAGGCTGAGGAATGGTTCTGTTCGCACAGCTCTCTCCTCAAGCCCCCTACCCCTTCACCCAGATCAAAGAAATCAAGATCCCAATCTGGGGCACCTAAAACCGCTCAATCCCCAAAAAGAAAAGCCAAGCCTCCAATAGCTAAAAAAAGGGGTAGTCGCAGTTGACCACACTCCCTTTTTCCGCCACGCCCGAAGGCGTGACTCGCAGCCCCAGCATGCCGGACTGCTTCCCCCAAGGCTACGGCCTGATCGTCGATCCCTTGGCCGGATGCCTGCGGATCAGCTCTGAGGCCTGATTCCGGAGGTTGTTCTCCAGCCACTCCAGGGTCTCCTCGCTCACGCGGGATAGCCGGTGATGTGGACGGATCACTTGGGCACGATCCAACAGATAGCGCTTGAGGGCCGCACGGTTGAGGAGGCTGCTCATGCCTAGTTCCTCCCGAGCATGGCCCCCGTCTCGGCATCAAACAGCCCGTAGAGGGCCTCTCCTCTCCGGAGTGCCGTATGGGGATTGACCTGCTTGTGGACCTCTGTGAAGGCGTTGAAGAGGGACCAGGCTGTC
>CAINEX010000007.1 GCA_903847935.1 uncultured Spartobacteria bacterium
CCCCCGGGCAGCGACTGCTTCTTTCCTTTGTCTGCGTTAAGGCAAAGCCTGGAACTGATCTCCATGCCCTTTGCCGCAAGATTGAAAACGCCACCGGACTGCGTGCTTACACGCGAATCGACTTTGAGATCGTAACTTTCCTTTATTATCTAAAGTACACCGGCATTCCGATAAACTTTCTTACCGCAGTGATGCTCGGCTTCCTTGTGGGAGTCGCCATTTCCGGCCAGACATTTTACAATTTCACACTCGATAACTTGCGATATTTCGGAACCCTAAAAGCAATGGGAGCCAGCAACGGCATGCTGCTCAGAATGATTGTTCTACAAGCTCTTGTTGTTGGCGCGATCGGCTACGGACTCGGCGTTGGAGCCGCCTCCGCGTGGGGAATGCTACTAACGGGACGCACTCAATTGGCATTCCGTCTGCCCTGGCATCTACTTGTAATCAGCGCTGCGGCCGTCTTGGTGATCTGCCTGAGTTCAGCTGCACTAAGTATCCGCAAGGTGATGAAACTAGAGCCCGCCGTGGTTTTTAGGAGCTGAAAATTAATGATGAACAACTCTTACACAGAGCCCCATAAGGCAACTTCCCAAGTCTCGAAAAAGCTAGCTGTGTGCTGCAGGGGTGTCACCAAAACCTTTGGTCAGGGAAACTCGGCCGTGAAAGCATTGAGGGGAGCTGATCTGGATGTCCGGAGCGGCGAACTGCTCATGTTGGTTGGTCCCTCTGGTTGTGGGAAAACAACCCTTATCTCAGTGATTGCAGGAGTCCTTCAGAGAGATGCGGGTCAGTGTACGGTCTTGAGACAAGACTACGATAATATGAGCGAAAATGAGACGACTGCTTTCCGAGGAAAAAATATCGGCTTCGTCTTTCAGGCCTTTAATCTGATCCCTTCGCTCACAACGGCCGAGAATGTGGCCACCCCCCTCATCATCAACGGAATGAAGCCTAAATCTGCCATCGCAAAAGGAAGGGAGATGCTGGCACAAGTTGGCTTCGACGAGCGGATGATGCGTTCCCTTCCAACGGATCTTTCGGGTGGCCAGCAACAGCGGGTTGCGATTGCTCGAGCTTTGGTGCATGAACCCCATCTGATCGTCTGCGATGAACCTACAAGTGCGCTGGACAGTGAAACCGGGCATAAGGTCATGGAGCTCCTAAGTCGTCTTGGTCGAGCAGAAAACCGGGCGCTTGTCGTGGTGACCCATGACTCTCGCATTTACAAATTTGCCGACCGCATGGCCGAAATGGAGGATGGAGCGATTAGTCGGGTTGTTAATTCACCCCTCGATCTAAAAACAGCCTCCGAGGAAACTTTCTAAAAAACACCATGATCCGAAAATACATCCTCCCCGCTCTCGCTCTCCTAGGCATTGGAATCGGCATCATGGCCGCCGTGAAAAGCGCTCATAAAATGATCCCAACCCCCATGGTGTCCGACGCACCCATCTCTCCCTATAAGACGTTTGTAGCTGGAGCGGGTCTTGTAGAGGCAAACACGGAAAACATCGCAATCAGTACTGAGATTCCAGGGATCGTTTCCAAGATCTATGTCTCAAAAGGAAATCAGGTGAAAAAAGGTGAGCCTCTTTTCACCATCGATGACCGTGCGACCCGCTCTTTGTTGACGCAACAACAGGCAGCCGTAAAGGTGGCGAGAGCTCAATTGGATGAGGCTAAATACACTAACGAAGTCAATCAAGGACTGGTCCAAAAATATGTCACAGCAAAGGTCGATGCCAATATGTCGCAGTATCAAGTCGCCATTTGTACGGCCCAACTTGAACAAGCAATCGCAACTGCCGATCAAACATCAACTAATCTCGAAATCATGACTGTCCGGGCTCCAGTTGATGGTCAGGTATTACAGCTGCATATTCATCCCGGTGAATATGCAGCCGCAGGGGTTGCATCCACCCCACTGATTCTGTTCGGCAACACCGATCCCCTCTATGTAAGGACGGATATCGATGAAAATGAGGCGTGGCGTGTCCGCGATAATGCGCAGGCCGTAGGATTTCTCCGTGGAAACAAAGAAATCTGCGTTCCACTTAAATTCGTGCAATTCGAACCCTATGTAATCCCAAAAATCTCACTTACAGGCGAACCCACGGAGCGGGTTGATACCCGTGTTATGCAGGCGATTTACAGCATGCCTATCGGTGAAAAAAGAATCCGTGCGGGACAGCAAGTGGATGTCTTTATAGAAGCAGCACCTCGCAACGGTGAGCTCTCCTCATCCCCGTCACCTCAGTAGAGATCCCGAAAACGTAAACTGCCTTGCGGCATATTTTGCGAGCATGTCGTACTCCAGATTCACGCGGTCACCGGTCTTCAGGTCACCAAGATTCGTTTCCCGAAGCGTGTGAGGGATGATCCAGAGTCCGAAGCGATCATCGTCAAGCGACGCCACGGTGAGCGAAACTCCATTCACTGCGACCGATCCTTTTTCGATAAAGTAGCGTGAGCCACCGGATGGCAACCGGATCACAAGGCTAAGATCCTCCCCCTTGGCATCGACTTGAATGATCTCGGCCGTTGTATCGATATGCCCCTGGACGAAGTGCCCCCCGAAGCGTCCATCAGCACGAAGAGCCCTCTCGAGATTTACACGCGTAGCGGGGGTAAGGGCTCCTAGATTGGTTCTGTTCAGGGTCTCCACAAGGAGGTCAAAATGAACTTCCTTCTCATCTTTATCTGTCACGGTGAGACAGCACCCGTTGACAGCCAGACTCTCCCCTCTGGCAAGCATTCCAGCCAGTGAAGTCTGCAGAGTTAGTCGCGCCGCATCACTCCGCTTCTCAAGCGATCCGACGACTCCCATGGATTCAACAAGTCCTGTGAACATCCTGATAGACTATCTGAGAAACAACCAACCTGCCAGAGCTAGCACAGGTAGCAGGATCGGCAGCGCATATCGGAGGATATAGCCAAAGAATCCGGGGGTCGTGGCCCCCGATGCCGAGACGATGCTCTTGACCATGAAGTTCGGGCCGTTACCGATATAGGTCATTGCACCGAAGAAAACAGCACCCAAGGAGATGGCGATGAGATGTGCGGGGTCTTGGGTTGCCACTCTTAGAACATCATGGGGATTACCGAGCGTGCCCCCCTGAAGTCCAAGTTCCACGGAAAGAAATGCGAGGTAGGTTGGGGCATTATCGAGAACGGAAGAGAGGATTCCGGTGAAATAGTAGAAGTGAAGCGCACCCATCCCAAAGGAGGAGGCCAGAGCGGTTGCATGATGCTCCAGATAATCCAGCGCCGGGATCATCGTGGCGAAGATCCCAAGGAAGAGCCAGGCGACCTCACGGATCGGAGCGAATGAGAAGGCATTCATTTCGTGGATCTGGCGGGGAGTAATGCACCATGAGAGAGCGGCCGCACTAGTCATGACGATCTCACGCCACGGAGAGGGAAGGAAAACCCCTAGGAGAATGGCACCCAAGGGAAGAAGATTCACAAGGCCCTTGATGCCCCATTTTTCTTCAGAGGTCTCGTCGTCACGAACGAGACGGGGTGCTCGCAGAAAATTTCCCCTGTCGATGAGGTAAAAGATGGCTCCTAAAAGTCCTACCACAAGAAGCCACGGTCTCCAGAGATGCTCCAGCGTCCACCAAAAGGGGACCCCCTTGAGGAATCCCAAGAAAAGCGGAGGGTCTCCAATCGGAGTCAGGGCTCCACCGACGTTCGAAATTAAGAAGATAAAGAAAACGGTGTGAAATCCCGTTATCCGATACCTGTTCATCCGAATCCAAGGACGGATGAGGAGCATCGAGGCTCCAGTGGTTCCGATCAGGTTGGCCAGGATCGCCCCGATGACGAGGAAAAGGAGATTTCTTCGAGGCGTAGCCTCTCCCTTGACCCTGATATGGATGCCTCCCGCAGCTATGAAGAGGGAGGCTAAAAGAATGATGAAACTCGCGTACTCGTGCAGGGCCTCAAGGAGGCGGCTACCGGCATGAAGAACGAGCAGGTAGTAAAATACAGTGATGCTTCCTAGCACCACCGATACCTTGGGGTAATGGCACTCCCACCAGTGGTGGGCGAGAAAGGGCATCAGCGCAATGGCAGCCAACTGAAGAATAAAAGGCACCATCAGAAGCGGCCCGGAAAGACCGATTTGAGGTGGAGTCAACAGGGGCATCTTTCTCTTTTTTTCATGGACATCACACTATTCGCGAGCAAATTCAATCTCCTTGCATCGCAATCATCAGCATCAATTTTCGAATATCCCGCTGCTTGCAGGGTTGATTGGACTCGCACTGCCTCTTTCCATGGTTGGATGCGCCTCTGTGAGTGTCGGCAATATCTCAGCAAAAGGAACTCCCCCAAAAAAATTGCCCTCTAAAATCTATGTGCAGGAATTCTCGGCGCCTCTTGAGAATTTCCGAGTCGATCGGAGTAAGAACGATCTTGAAACCTTTGTGAAAAACGAACGGAGGGCCCTAGCACAGAACCTCGTTCAACAAATGAGCAAGTATCTGGCGCCAGCTGAGATTCTTGCTGAAGATGAAAAGATGCCTCGCGGCAATTACTGGCTCGTGAAGGGCGAATATGACCGGGTCAATCAAGGAAGTCGCCTGCTAAGGGCATTGATTGGCTTTGGGGCCGGCGGCACGAAATTGGAGACTTCTGTGAAAGTTTTGGATCTTTCCGTTAAGAAACCCGCCCCGTTCATCACCCTGATGAGCACCGGAGGATCTGGCATGCCTCCCGGTGCCGTGGGTGCTTTTTCGCCCGCAGCCCCCCTCTTCGTGACCGGCGCCGTCGTTAATGCTGGCGGAGCCTCACTTTCCGGACTCTCGATCGACCAGAATCGCACGGCCCGGGAAATCACGGCGGCACTTTCCGAATACTGCTTTCTCAACCACCTGATCCCCGAGAGAAGAACGCGTAGGCCCAAGAAGCTTGGATTATTACCGCCTTTCCAGCGTCCCGATTTCTTTGTTCCTAAAAAAGGGCTGTAAGCGGCCTTTTCAAGGAGCTCCGTGTCTGATTGTATCATTGGCCTGCGGATTGAAATTCCGCTGATCGAATCCAAGAATCCGTCCACCAATTTCCCATGACCACAACACTGCGCAAAACAAAAATCATCTGTACCCTCGGCCCGGCCACGGAATCTCCCGAACGTCTTCGCGAGATGATCCTCGCGGGAGCGAATATCTTCCGCCTCAACATGAGCCACGCCCAGCATGACTGGGTTCGTAAGATCGTCCCGACCATCCGCGCCATTGCAGCGGAGTTGGACATGCCCGTGGGCATCCTTCTCGATACACAGGGACCAGCTGTTCGCACAGGAGACCTCCCCACCAAGCTGCCCCTCAAGGTTGGCGACATCATGGAGTTCACGGTTCGTGGGGCACGAAGTGAGGAGCTTTACTCCGTCAACGTCAACTACGACGGCCTGATCGACGACATTCACGAGGGAGATACCGTCCTTGTCGATAACGGGGTCATTCATCTCAAGGTTCTTTCCAAGCTCAATAACAGGATCCGTTGCGAGGTGCTCACTCCCGGTGAACTCGGTTCCCGCCGCCACATCAACCTGCCTGGGGTGAAGGTCAATCTGCCCCCCCTCACCGAGAAGGATCTCGCAGACATCGCCGTGGGTGCCGAGGTCGGCATCGATTTTGCGGCTCTTAGCTTCTGCCGCGAACCCTCCGATGTGGTCGAAATGCGTCGTGTTCTTGCCGAGCATGGTAGCCAGGCCCGCGTCATTGCGAAGATCGAGGATCAAAGTGCCGTGAAGATCATCGACGACATCATCAGGGAGACCGACGCCGTCATGATCGCCCGAGGCGATCTTGGAATCGAGTGCCCGATGGAAGAGCTTCCCATCATCCAGCGCAAGATCCTTAAGAGCGCCCTCAAGATCGGCAGACAGGTCATCGTGGCCACCCACATGCTTGAGTCGATGATTGAGAATCCGGTGCCCACCCGCGCCGAGGTCACCGACGTCGCCAATGCTGTCTTCGAACAGGCTGATGCGATCATGCTCAGCGGTGAAACAACCGTCGGCAAATACCCGGTTGAGTGCGTCAAGGTCCTCGACAGGATCGCCAGACGGATCGAGCGGAGCGGCAGCGCCCACTTCGCCGAGCAGACATCCCTCATCAATCCCCGTCAGAAGACGGCCCATTCCGGTGTTGTGCTGGCCAATTCCTTTGCCAAAGCCTCCCTTGCCGTTCTGACCCGTCACGGACACATGGCTGATTACACCAGCCACATCCGTCCCGAGCATGCGACAATCTACGCCATCACCCCGTCCACAGTCACGGCAGGCCACCTCACCCTGAACTGGGGAACGCTACCCTTGGTCATGCCGTTCGGAAAGACTCCGGAGGAATCGGTCAAGAAGGCCGAGGAGCTCTTGATTTCCCGGGGACTCCTGAAAAAGGGAGAGCAACTCATTGTCATGAGCGACATCATCGAAGGAGAGGAAAAATTCGATTCCATCCAACTGCGGACCATCTGATTCGCTTCAAAAGATCCCACCATAGAAAGGAGGGCACGGTTTTCCGTCCCTCCTTTTTTGTGCCCTGAAGGAATTCTCTCAGCAGCAGTAATCGAGAGCACTAAGCTCTTTAAGCAAGAACTCAATACGAGCCGACGCTACCGGCGAAGGCCTTTTATTTCGGGGCATTAACCCAGTCAATAAACCCCTTGGGGCCACCCGGGATATAGCCGCCCTGCTGCTTGATGATTTTTCCCTGAGGATCAAGCAGGACCAGCGTGGGAAATCCCTGCACCTGATACTGCTCCTGAAGTTGATCGTTCTGTTTCTTGACCGCTGGCGGAAGCGTCTTGCCCTGTGGAAAGTCAACCTCGACGAGTACCAGGTTCTTATCCGCAAAATCCTTGAAAGCCGGCTGGTTAAAGGTCTCCTTCTTGAGCTTGATGCACCATCCACACCAGTCGCTTCCCGTGAAATCCAGGAGGATGTTTTTGTTCTGCTTCGCACCATCGGCCAAGGCCGCCTTGTAGTCATCGCCCCACCCTCCGGCATAGACGGGAACCGCCGCTACTAGTAGAAATGCGAAGAGGAAAAGGAGTGGGCGAGGTGATTTCATCACCCTCCTTTCATCCAAGCAGCATTGCCTTGCAATGATAAATTTCCAAGTCACACCGTTTCAGCCACTCCCCCAACCCTCCACTGGGGAGAAATTTCCAAACCCAAGGGACTCGATTTTCCCATCCGGAGGTGATGCATGGCAGCGAAGGCCATCATCGCGGCGTTGTCCGTGGTGAGTTCAGGAGTTGGCAGATAGAGACGCCAGCCCTTAACTGAACAGAGTTCCTGAAGTCCTGCTCGCAGTGCCTGATTGGCGGCAACCCCCCCCGAAACAGCTACTTGGGATAAGCCCGACACTTCGACAGCCCTCGCCGTTTTTTCGAGCAAGACCCCCACGATGGCATGCCTGACAGAGGCACAGAGATCGGCCAAACCCTGTGAGGATTGCGTCAGTGCGGGATTTTTCTCCAAAAAGTACCGTACCGAAGTCTTCAAACCGCTGAAACTGAAGTCAAGATTGCCGCGCTCCATGAGTGCCCGAGGAAAGTTATACCTCGAGGGGTCCCCTTGCGATGCGAGCCTGTCGATCTCAACCCCACCCGGGTAGGGCAAGCCCAACAGTTTGGCCACTTTGTCAAAGGCCTCACCGGCGGCATCGTCCAGGGTCCGCCCCAAAACATCATAACTACCCGCCTTCCAGACCTCGGTGAGTTGGGTGTGCCCCCCGCTCACCAGCAAGGCGATATGGTGAGGAATCTCTTCCTCACCCATGAAGGGAGACAAGAGATGCCCCTCCAGATGGTTGAGTGCCAGGTAGGGGATTCCAAGTGCCAGAGCGAATCCCTTGGCATAAGAGGCTCCCACAAGAAGCGCGGGAGCAAGACCGGGGCCGGAAGTCGCCGCCACAGCACCGAGATTGTAGGGAGCCACACCTCCCAACTGCAGGGCACGACGCACCAAGGGATCAACCGCCATGAGATGATTGCGTGAGGCCACCTCGGGCACGACACCCCCGAAACGGGCGTGCTCCTCCGCCTGCGAGGCCACCAGGCTCGACAGGATCACGCCCGGCGGTCTCAGGATGGCTGCCGCTGTCTCATCGCAGGATGACTCGATCGCCAGCACCGGGGAGTGCATATCAAATGGTTTCATGACACAAGATGAGAGGGCTTCGTCATCATCAGTTGTTGGAACTTTTGTATCAGCAATTCCGGATTGTTTCTCATGAGTTGTTCATGATACCAAAGTGATTTTAAGAGTAGTGAGGCGACATGGGTTCGATCCAAGAGGTCTCCGGATGACATGGCAAGTGATCCGGCCCGATCCCGTAACTCCATGGGAAAGTCTTCCACTGCATGGTTCACATTGAGCCCGATTCCAACGACGGCAAACGGTGATTTTCCACCCCGTGTCTCCACCAAAACACCGGCCACCTTCTTCCCTCGTATCAGGACATCGTTGGGCGCCTTGATTACACAATCCGTGATCGCAAGTTCCCGGACTGTCTCCGCGATGGCAACAGCTGCAAAGGTCGAAAGCGAAGGGATCGTGGTGTCATTGATCTCTAGGCGCAGGAGCAATGAAAACGAAAGCCCCACCCCCGGGGTCGTGGACCAAGGACGGCGAAACTGCCCCCTCCCCGCCGTCTGGCGTTCCGCGAAGAGAAGCGATCCATTCGGTGATCCTGATTCGCCTAACTGAAGCATCTCGTCATTGCTGGAAGTCGTCTCTTTCATCACCGTAACGCGAGCTCCCCAAGGAGAGCAGGCACTCAGGATCCCAGCCTCCAGAGGAGGAAAAACGTCAGGAGACATGATCAGCGGAAACCAGATCCAGTGACAGGTCGGCGTTTGAGACAGAATGGGTGAGAGCACCCACCGAGACCCGATCCACGCCGGTCTCGGCAATCGAACGGAGAGACTCCAGGGTAACGCCACCACTTGCCTCCAGAAGAACATTTGGAGCCATCCTGGCGCGCAACTCCACAGCCCGACGCATCATCTCCAGTGTCATGTTGTCGAGAAGGATGACATCGATCCCGCTCATTCCCAGTAGACGCTCCACCTGTTCCAGCGTATCGGCCTCGATCTCGAGGGCCATTCCGGGATTCTCTACTCTGATTCGATCAATCGCAGGGGGTAGCAAAGCAAGATCACCAAGGGCAGCGAGGTGGTTATCCTTCACCAGTACGGCATCATACAGGCCCATCCGATGATTCACACATCCGCCCGCTTTCACGGCATCCTTCTCCAGTTTGCGCCATCCAGGCGTCGTCTTTCGCGTATCGAGAAGTTGTACCTTCGTACCGCGGACCTCATCGGCATAGCGACGGGAAAGAGTGGCTATCCCGCAAAGGTGTCCCAGAAAGTTAAGGGCCGTCCGTTCAGCGGATAAGATAGATCGTGTGGAACCACTCACCTCGATCAATGTCCCTCCTTCCTCCATGCAATCTCCTTCCGAGCATCGAAGGGTAACCTCAAGATTGGTATCAATCCGCAAGAAGACCTCACGGGCCACCGACATGCCTGACACAACACATGGTGAGCGGGCAACAATCCGGCCTTGCGACTTTGAGTCGATCGGAATGAAGACCTTCGTGGTGACATCCCCGGCCTGACCGAGATCCTCCCTCAAGGCAATCTGAATGAGATCATTTTCCCCGGATCCGGGAGTGCTCATGCGATGGATGAAGTTATGCCGCCTCAGCGGAGGCCGTCACTGACTCGTGAGTTTCAGAGATCGCCTCCAGACCTAGCAACTCACGTTGCCACGGAAGGAGCACGGGCGCCTTCGGGTCTCCCGCAACAGCCTCCAATGCCGCCTTCGGAGCGAGAATGGAGGGATCCAGATCGATCTCACGCGCCACTTTGTCGCGAAGATCCCGGAGTTTGTTGAAGCGATCGACCTGCTCCTTGGTGGAGCGGATTCTCACGCCACGGATCACCTGAGGCCATTCTGCTTCAGAGAGATTCAATGCCGAGGTCAGGGCTTCCTCCATCCTATCTGAGCGCTGTTGCGGCAGGCGGGGACGTGAGAATCGACCGCCACGGGCGGCATCTCCGGCCAACTTCAGAAGATTCTCATTCGAAAGGACGTGAAAGGCCGGGCGATCCCAGAGGCGTGCTTCCGAGTCGCGCCAGTGCCAGAGTGCACGCAGTACCGCCCACCCCCGCTGGTCAAGCATGGCATACCCCGTGATGCGCCAGAGATTCTCCTCGTCCCGTTGACGCGTCTCCCTGGTTCCCTTCACCATCCTGTCCCTGGACTGCCGATACCACTCGAGTCGATTTAGTTCCTCCAGACGGACCTCAAGGATACTAGCGAGCTGGGGAAGGTAGCGGACGTCGTTGAGCGCATACTCGACCATCTGGTCGGAGAGTGGTCGCTGCGCCCAGTTGGCCTTGCGGGAAGCCTTGGAGAGAGTGATGCCGAAATATTTTTCCACCAAGCCGGCAAGTCCGAGTTGAGGCTCCCCGCAGAGCCTCGCGGCGATCATCGTGTCGAAGATATCCTCGTCGGGAAACTCACCAGAGCGACGGAGAAGGCGAAGATCGTAGTCGGCGTCGTGAAACAGAATCCGCTTTCCGCGCAAGGCGCTGAAAAACTCTTCCATGGGAAGCCCGGCCAGGGGATCGATAAGCCGGAGATCTTCCGCTAGGCCCGTCTGCGGCTCCTCACCCCATCCACTCTGGATTAGGCAGAGCTTCTCAAAGTAGCAGTGAAGACTGTCTGCTTCCGTGTCGAGAGCCACACTCTTCTGCTCGGAAAGGCGCGAAAGGTATTCGCGGAATGCGGGCTCTGCGGCGATCAAGGCTCCGCTATGAAGGTTGCGGTGGTCGGAATATCTCCCGCATGCCGGGCGCGTGGCTCGCGCACCTCGGTATTACCATCAGTTGGGATCGTCACGAAGGGACCTCCGGCCAGAGGCGCCGCCTCGGTGAATGCCACATCGGGCACGTCTGTCGGGATTCCCTCAAGCGGGAACTCCTTGCGCAGGGGGTGGTAGGGATATCCTTCCCACATCAGGATACGGCGCAAGTCGGGGTGATTGCGAAACTTGATCCCCATCATGTCCCAGACCTCGCGCTCGTGCCAATTGGCCGTCGGCCAGATGTCGGAGACGGTATCGACCTCTGCCTCATCCTCCCCAACCGTGCACTTGAGTCGGAGGTGCGTTTTGTTCGCAAGCGAGTAGAGTTCGTAGACGACCTCAAAACGGGGATGACTTCCGTAATGATCGACACTGCAGAGATCGGTGAGCATGTCGTATCCAAGAGAATCGCGGCAGAAAAGCGCAACCTCGTGAAGTCGGGTGGCATGGACCGAGAGCGTGGTTTCACCACGAAACTCCTTCCTGTCAAACACATCGGGGCCGAAGGCTCCCTCAATCTTGGTTGCGTCTTCCAAAGCACTCATCGGATGGCATCCAGCAGGGCCCGCTTCTGATCGAGCACGGAGTGTTCGGTCATCAGTTTGTTTTGAAGTTTCATCAGGCCATC
>CAINEX010000008.1 GCA_903847935.1 uncultured Spartobacteria bacterium
AACCTCACAAAGCCCTCCGGTATCCAGTCCCTCATTGACGGGAATTCCCTTCAGGCCAAGAAGGGATATGGGAGTCCCTCCTACTATTTCGTTGGAAGTAACGAGATCCCGATTGATCCACTTGAGGCTGATACGCTAGTTGTCAGGCTTAGGGCGCCCTCCATTCCTCTTGTTGAAGCGGGATCGGAGGTCTCTTTTCGCGGCCTGAGCGTGGGGACTGTCAGAAACAGGGGGGTCGATCAGAATGGCGAACCATATGTTGAAATCGGCTTTACCAAGCATTATCAGAATCTCGTCCGATCCAACGCCCGGTTCTGGGAGTTGACCCCATGGTCACTACGAATCGGATCGGGTGTGTTCGAGCTTGATGTGGCCTCTCTGAAGACCTTCTTAATCGGAGGGATCGCCTTTGATTACTTCGGTCCTCAGGGTGAACCAGCCGTCACTGGAAACACCTTCACCGTCTTCCCCAGTGAGGAAGCGGCCAAGGCTGTTTCAGATCCGCTCACCTTGGAGTTCAAAAACGGGCAGGGACTCTGCGAGGGCTTGACCCAGATTCGCTATCTGGGACTCCCCGTGGGATTGGTCGAAAAAGTAGTGCCACAGCAGGGTAAGGTCATTGTCACTGCGAGATTGCGCGCAGGTTATGATTACCTCCGCCGCAAGGGTTCTGTCTTCTCAATAGTCAGGCCTGAAATCGAACTTCAGAAGGTCAGTGGATTGGAGACGATCGTCAGCGGAATCTACATCGACTGCGTTCCCGGATCGGGCGAGGGGCTTCAGAAAAAGTTCCACGGATTGAATCAGGATGACGTGTTTCTGAGCGCGGATTCCATTGGCAACTTTGAAATCAAGCTGACTTCTCCTTCCACGAAGTTAACCCCGGGCACACAGATCCTTTATCGCGGCATGAAGGTGGGAATCATCACACGCAAGACCTTGGACAAGGCGGGCAACAACGTGATTTTGACCGCCTCGATCGGAAAGGATTACGCTTCCCTGCTGAGGGAAAATACCAGGTTCTGGAACATTAGCGGCGTCAAGATCTCCGGTGGACTCATTAACCTGAACGTTCAGGCCTCTGCCCTGGAAGGCAAGGGTCTTGGTGGAATTGAGTTTGCAACGCCTCCCGGTGACGAGGAGGGGGGATCGATTAAGTCGGGCCATATTTTCCCCCTCTACAATGGCCCTAAAAAAGAGTGGTTGGATTGGTTGCCCTCGATTCCTCTCGCCCCATGAGTCAAGTTTGTGGTTTTTATCCCTCCTTGCATTCCCTGTGAAATCTCACCGTCAGGAGCTTTGCTTTGAGACTCCCTCGCGGCGTGCTTTCCTGAACATCACGCCGCAGGTTACCGAGGCGCTTGCTCAGAGTGGTATCCGCGAGGGGCTTTGCCTGGTGAATGCGATGCACATCACGGCAAGTGTCTTCATCAACGATGACGAGTCTGGCCTCCACGCCGACCTTGAAAAATGGCTGGAGGGACTGGCGCCTGAAAAGCCGTATTCCCGGTATGCCCACAATGGGACCGAGGACAATGCCGACGCCCATCTCAAGCGCTCCATCATGGGCCGCGAGGTCGTGATCGCGGTGACCTCCGGTCGGCTTGATTTCGGACCCTGGGAGCAGATCTTTTACGGGGAGTTTGACGGACACCGCCCCAAGCGTGTCCTCGTCAAGATCATCGGCGAATAAGAGTTCTTTTCACGGATGTCCTCATTCCTTCACAACCGATGGATTGATGGCTTCGTGATCTTCAGTGGGCTGGCCGTCCTGGCAAGTGTTGTCCGTGCTCTTTGGAAACTCCTAAAGCCCCTGATTCCTGCACGGATTCAGAAGAGGTCGGAGGTTCTTCTTGAGTTGCAGCAAGAACTCAAAACCAACCCCTCGATACTCAAGGCCACGGAGCTTCTTGCGGGCAGAGTTCCCCACGCAACGATCGAGGGGATTCTGAGAACGATTGGCGAGCCCTTGAGTGCCACGGAACTTTCCCTCAGGCAGGATCTCGACCACCTCTTCGGACTTCTGCAGAGGGTTGCCATCGCCGTAAATGTCTCGAAGCTCGTCTCGCGTGCGGAGGCCGAGTGCTTTAGTTGGTATTTTCGGGAAATTCAGAAGCACCCGATCCTCAGCGACTATTTTTACAGCTCGGGATTTCTTGATCTCTGGGACTTTGCTCAGAGTTGGGCCGAGAAGTTCGAGATGGAAATCTGAGGAGGCTAGTTCCTATCGGCAATTTTAGCCGGCATTGGTAAAGTGAATTGAGGTCTTTAGACCCTAAAAATTCGAAACTGTTAGTCACTTGATGTAGAAGCTTCTACCGCCTATGGGTTTCAGATCTCCGTATTTTACACTATTTGTTTTTAATTATATCTCACCTCGTTCTCTGATCTCCCCCTACATCACATGACTTCTCAACGCCGACCTCCGACCCTCTCATCGGTTGTCTGGTGCGTTCCCCTCATCTGCCTTGCATTGGTCACACTTGTTTTTGCGTCTTATTACCAAGTGCGTAACTTTGGATTCGTCAATTATGACGATAATGTTCTCATTTCAAACAACGGACGCATAAACGGCGGCCTTACCTTGGAAAATATCCGTTGGGCTTTAACGGCAAAGGGAAGCCTTCCAGAGCCCGGAGCATTCAGATTCCACGAAGACACCGATTATTGGCGACCTGTGAGCCTGATCTCCCACATGACAGATGTTCAACTCTTTCGCCTCAAAGCGGGATGGCACCATTTGGTGAGCGTGGGAATTCATGCGGTGTCATCGGCAGCGCTTTTTCTAACGCTCTTATCCCTGACTGGGAAGCTGTGGAGGAGCGCTCTTGTTGCAGCGCTCTTCGCCATACATCCCCTTCATGTTGAATCCGTTGCTTGGTTGGCAGAGCGGAAGGATGTGTTGAGCGGCCTCTTCTTCATCCTCACCCTCGGAGCCTACACGCGTTACGCCAAAAGCCCTTGTGCACCGCTTCCAAGGGCGAATTACCTTCTAGTTATTCTTTGCGATGCCCTTGCCATGGGAAGCAAACCGATGGTTGTTACACTTCCCTTCGTACTGTTATTACTTGATTGGTGGCCGCTTGAGAGGCTTGGTATCGATTCTTGGAAACAGCTTCTACTCGAGAAGATCCCGCTCATCGCCATGGCAATGGCTGTCACTTGGTTGACCACCCAGAGCGAAGTGCAGAAGCTGGAATTACTGAGTTCCTTGCCCCTTTCTTGGAGGCTTGGCAATGCCGCCGTATCATACGTTACCTACCTCTGCCAGATGATCTGGCCTAGTGACTTGGTGGCCTTTTATCCGCATCCCGGAAAGAATCTTCCCCTCTGGAGTATCATGGGTTCCCTAACGCTCCTTGGTGCCATGACCTGGGCAGCTATCTGGCAGAGAAGTCAACGCTATCTCGCAGTGGGTTGGCTATGGTATCTGGGGATGCTGTTGCCCGTCATCGGTATCCTACACTCTGGTTCCCAAGGTCATGCCGATCGCTACACCTATCTTCCCCTCATCGGGATCTTCATCATGATTGCATGGCTTGCTGCTGATTGGGTAGGTGTCATCAAGTGGCGTCGACATTTGATGATAATTTTGATGCCAGTTTGGATCATCTCATTGGGAGTCATGACGTGGCGGCAAACAATCTATTGGAGCGATTCCCGGATTCTTTGGAACCATGTCCTCGACTGCACCAGAGAGAATCCTGTAGCTGAAAACAATCTGGCCGACACCCTCATGGATGAGGGGAAGGCCAAGGACGCTCTCCCTCATTATGTGGCAGCCTCACAGTTTGATCCCTCAAACCCCATGGTGAAATACAACATAGCCCTGAATCTGATTGAGATGGGACGTTGTCGGGAGGCTATCGAAGAATTACGACAAGTAATCCCCCAAGTCCCCAATTACCCGCCGGCTCACGAGGCCCTCGGTGACGCGCTCTACTCCTTGGGGTTATTTGGAGAAGCCTCTATGGAATATCAGACCGCGCTGAAATTAACCCCTGATCCCCAGGTGATCTCGCTCTGAAGATGCGTCGTGTCACGCCCCAGTCGAAATTACAACCCACCAAGCACCTTACCCAAGTGGATGGTGAGATCGCCATCGTGGAGGACGCCAGCGCAACAAATGCTTCCAATGCGCCTGGAGATACCTCAATGAGCAATGCGCACTTGGCAGGTGCCTCTCAATCCTCGGTTAGTAATCAGCAGTCTGAAGCCTCGTTTTCTCCCGAGATCCTCAAGCAGATTCCTGATAAAAAGAGGAATCGCGAAGTCGATCAACAGGACCCCATTCTCACGGGGCAGTATTATGTTGATTCCATGAACAAAAAACTCGAGGAAGAACGCGGTCAGCATGTGGTCAATAAAAAAGTGATCGAAGAGCAATCTCAAACAAATCACCAGTCCTACCAATTCTTTCATCAAGCACCGATGGTCCAGCCGAAGAAGGTACTGAGCAAGAGGTTCGATTCGACGAGTGCAATCGGTGACACTCCGGTGTCGATAACCAACGCAATTCTGAATCCTGAGACTCCCGTGGGGCACTAATCGTTGCTTTAAATGCCCTCCAAGTGGCTTCTTGAGAAAGTAACTACTTGTTGTTTTTTGACGACTGCTTTCTCCAGTCATCATCCGACATCACAGTCCGGAAACCGACATTCAGGAGTCCAGTATCGGGAGAGGACTTCATCCGTGCGGCCGGTCTATAGCTGGCGCAGTATCCCGAGTTACAGAGGAAGGATCCCCCTCGATTGACCCGCTTCGGAGTGACTGGATCCTCAGGATCGTGACTATCGGAAGGGCCGGTGGGATTAACGGCCGGCTCGGGCTGCGATGAGAGGGTCTTGTAATAGTCATCTCGGTACCAGTCGGAGCACCACTGCCAGACATTTCCGATCATGTTGTAGAGGCCGTACCCATTGGGCTCAAACGACTTGGCCGGGGCCGTGTAGAGATAGCCGTCGAGAGGCTTTTTCTCATAAGGGAACCCGCCCTGCCAGAGGTTGGCAGGATGAAAGGTGTCGGAGGGTGATTGTTCTCCCCAGAGATAGTGCCGGGGAGGTCCGCCACCAAGGCAGGCATACTCCCACTCGGCCTCGGTAGGAAGTCGCTTTCCAGCCCACCTGCAGTAGGCCACGGCATCATCCCAAGAGACGTGCACCACGGGGTAGGCATCATCCTTGGCGCCCAAGTCACTTTTCGGCCCGAAGGGATGTTGCCAGCTGGCTCCGGGAGTCCACTTCCACCAGAGGGAAGGGTCATCAAGCGAAACCGGGCCTTCCGTCGGCACGAAGACCAGGGAGCCGGGCACAAGCACATCGTCCGAGGGCCTGGGAGTCCCCGGGGGGAGGGTCTTCCTGATCTCTTCCCAGTCTGGTTTTTTTTCAGCCGTGGTGAGGTATCCCGTCGCCTTCACGAACTTCCTGAACTCTGCGTTGGTGACAACGGTGGTGCCCATCCAGAAGCCATCTACTTTGACATGATGCAATGGAAACTCATCCTTGCGGGCATCCGCTCCGATCCCTCCCATGATAAATTCCCCCGCAGGGACCCAGACCATGCCATGCGGCCATGGTTTCGGGGGCCAGTGAGAGGTGTCCGGCCCATTGCCCTTTCCCTTCCGAGAAGGGGAGGACTTCACTCCATCCGATGCCTGTGGTGAAAGAGCATCAGGAGAAGTTGCCCCCTTAGCTCCAATCATCTGAGACACCCGTGTGCTCGGTGTGAGGCAGACATTCGTCTCTGCACCATTGGCCGGGGAGGAGACCCAGAGGAGTGCGCCCGTTGCCATAAACGGGCAAAGCCTGAACAAACTGCTCGGGAAGGAGGTCATTCTCTTCGGAAAGCAAGCAACGCAACTCAGCCTGAATCAAGAAAGCTCCGCGATCACCCGAGCATAAGCCTCTTTCGGTTGATCAGCGGCGGTGATCGGCCTGCCGATCACAAGCCAGTCGGCGCCTGCCTGAACGGCATCTTGCGGAGTCATGACGCGTTTTTGATCTCCGGCTGCTGCCCAACTGGGGCGGACTCCCGGAGTGACGATTCTCAGTCCCTCACCGAAGGATGCGCGGGCCGTGCCGATTTCCTTGGGGCTGCAGACGATGCCACCGATTCCCGATTGATGAGCGAGGCCTGCCAGTCGCAGAACCTGTGTTTCGGGATCGACATCAATGCCCGTCGAGGCAAGTTGTTCTGCATCCATGCTGGTGAGCACGGTGACAGCGAGAAGGAGCAGATCCCCACCCTCCTTCAAGGCGGCTTTTGCGGCCGCCTCCATCATCACGGGTCCTCCGGAAGCGTGCAGAGTCGTCATCGCCACCCCGAGACCAGCTGCAGATCGGACCGCGTGAGCGACGGTATTTGGGATGTCGTGGAATTTGAGATCCAGAAATACCGCGCTCCCACGGCTCTTGATGGCCTTCACGACATTGGGTCCTTCGGCAGTGAAGAGCTCAAGCCCGATCTTGCAAAGGGAAGGAGCCTCGCCCAGCGAATCGAGCAGGCGCAGTGCCCCATCCGTATCGGGAACATCAAGGGCGATGATGATTTTGTCTTGGGGTCTGGAGGGGAGTTTCACACGATGGAGAGATGAGCAGTGGTAATCATTCCATCACACTCGCGGCACAGGCCAAGATCAACCTTTCTCTTCGGATCCTCGGGAAACGTCCCGACGGATTCCACGAATTGGAGACCCTCATGGTTCCTCTTACCCTTTCCGATGAGATTGAGATCGCCCACGGGCAGGGAAAGGAGGTCATGCTCACCTGTAACGATCCGGATCTTCCCACGGGATCCGATAACCTCTGTGTGAAGGCCGTTGAGGCATTCCGTGAAGAGGTCGGCTTGAACGACGGGATCACCATCAGTCTGCTGAAACGAATTCCCTACGGGGCCGGACTTGGCGGGGGGAGTAGTGACGCTGCTGCCGTGCTCAAAGGCCTCAATGAGCTCTTCGATCATCCCTTGGTCAAGGAGGAGCTCCACCGGATCGCCTCCCGACTCGGGTCCGACATCCCCTTCTTTCTGGGTGATGGTCCCTCATGGTGCCGGGGGAGGGGTGAGCTCCTTGAGCCCGCTGCTGGATTACCCCACCGCAAACTCCTCCTGATCAAGCCCCCCTTTCCTGTGTCCACGGTGTGGGCCTACAAGAAGTATGCCGAGCTCAAGGAATCGGGCAGGCTGCCGGCGCAAGCCGAACGTCAATCCCTTGGGGAGCTCGAGATCGCGAATGACCTTGAAGCACCCGTCTTCGAGAAATATATCCTGCTCCCGGTCATGAAGTCCTGGCTGCGCCAGCAAGCGGGGGTCGAGTCTGCTTTCATGACAGGATCGGGCTCCACCATGGTGGCGGTCATGGAGGCTCGTGTAACCGAGGACCTGCTCCTCAGCCTGAAGACAAAGATCGCCGAGGAGTATGGGGAAACCTGCTGGACGTGCGTGACGACGTTCAGTATGCCCCGATAAGAAGGTTACTGCGGCCCTCGGTATCCCTCCGGATCGATTTCAATCGTTTCGAAACCGATCTCGGTAAGCTTGAGAATCATCTTCTCCCTGATGGCCTCCAGAGCTCCCATCTCCCCGGGAGCGATCTGAATCTTGGCTCCCGGTCTACCGTTAGAGAGATCTTGCCCGCTCCCTGGTGGAAGGTAGCGGACCCGGAAGACCTTGAATCCAAAGGAGCGGACGACGGCCTCACCCTGCTCCACTTGCTCTAACGCCTCGCGAGTCACCGGCGTCCCGTGAGGTATCCGGGAACTCAGGCAGGGTTGGGCGGGAGCATCGGCAGTTGGGAGACCAAGCTTACGGGAAAGTTCGCGCACGTCGGCCTTGCTTAGGCCTGCGTCCTTCAAGGGAGCAATCACGGAGAACTCGCTCGCCGCCAACGACCCCGGCCTGAGGTGGGCGGGATCATCAGCATTCTCCCCGTAGGCAATCGCGGCAAATCCCCGTTCTCTGGCCACTTCATCCATCCGGGTGAAAAGCTCCGCCTTGCAGAAGTAACAACGGTTCATCGGATTGGCCGCATAGCGGGGATCATCCAATTCCGTTGTGACGACTACCTCGAGGGTAACACCAATTTCCTCCGCTACCCGGATGGCCTCGGCTAGGGAGGCCCGTGGAAGGCTGGAAGAGTCGGCAATGATTCCCGTGGCCTGATCACCCAAGGTCCGGTGAGCGATCGCCAGAAGGAGCGTGCTGTCGACCCCTCCCGAGTAGGCGATCAGCAGGGGAGCATGACGCCGGAGGAGCTCCCCGAGGGCCTCCTCTTTGGTTGAGAGATCATTCTCGAGAGATTCCCGGATCACAGATTCAGGCGATTGCAGAGATCAGGGATATCCATCCGGATCCCGATAAAAAACTCACCGAACTCCGCGTAGTGGGAGCTAACGACATCGAAGCGCATCTCGTAGACGATGGCCTTGATTTCGCTCGTGGTCTTCGCGAAGAGGGTGACTCCCCATTCCATGTCATCGAGCCCGGTTGATCCCGTGATGAGTTGGAGGACACGACCGCTGTACGTGCGTCCGATCTTCGCATGGCCTCCCATGAGACGCTTGCGATCTTCAAAGGGGAGGGCGTACCAGTTCAGCTGGTGCTGGCGACGTTTGGACATCGGGTAGAAGCAGAAGACCGGCCACTCCTGAGCCTCCGGGAGTTCCGGAAAGACACGGCGACGCATGTATTTCTCCATGCGGTCATGGAATTCCGCAATCTTGGTCGTGAACTCCGGGGATCCCGGCTCCAGTCCCTCTTGCTTCAGTTCGGCGGCGTATTCCTCCTCGGATGTCGTGTACTCACTCCGTTCGGTCATCGAGAGCCAGGAAAATACGGGAGTGAGTATCCCGGCCCCCAGTGCTTCCCCGAGCAATTTGGAGCAGCGATCGGCGACGTTTAGATCAGGAGTGAGTAGCATGAAGCCGAGATCCGCCTTCGGGCTGACAACACTGTAGGGGAGAAGTTGGGTGCCGGGGAGTCCCTGTATCTCTCGAACAAGTTTGGCGAGTTGATCACGGCGTTTGCGGCGATCGGCGATCTCCAGATACTGCCATGCCTCCTGTTCCACTCGGTAGAAGAGATGCACGACATGGAGTCCCTCGGTCGGTAGGATAGGGAAGAGAGAAGTGCTGGTGTCGCTCATGAATGGAATTGTGAACAAATTAGAGATTTTGGCAACGCAGTGAAAAAAACCGTTGCATTCAAAGAGAGCGCTTTTAACATTTTCACACTATGGCTGATGTATCCAATAAATATCCCGAGAATGTAGCCGGTGCCTTCTACTGCGATGACCAGTGCATCGACTGCGATCTCTGCCGCGAGACAGCTCCCGCTAATTTCACGCGTAACGAGGATGGCGGACACTCCTATGTCTACAAGCAGCCTGAGACTCCCGAAGAGGAGGCTCTCTGCAAGGAGGCCATGGAAGGCTGCCCCGTCGAGGCGATCGGTAACGACGCTTAGTTCCGGCCGGGGGAGATCCTCGGGAGGTCCGGAGTTCCGTCTGCTATTCCCGATCATGACGCCTGCTCTCCGCAAAAGGATCCTTCAGGAGTGGAGGGGCCTGCCCGGTGCGCCCAAGGGCGACAGAGATTCATCCGTCGGTGAAGTCTTGGGGAAGCTCCTCCCCAAACTCGGACTTGAGACCCGGATCAAGGAACAGGATATCAAGTCGGCTTGGCTGGAGATTGTGGGGGAGTTCATCGCGAAGCATTCACAACCCGAGCGCCTTGTTGCCGGCACATTGATGGTCAGGGTTATCCAGCCGAGTGTCCGTTATGAGCTGGATCGCGTCTGGAAGCCTGAGATCATCAGGAAACTCCGCGAGACCTTCGGCCAGAAGGTAATCGCCGACATCAAGTTTATCCTGTGAAGACGGAGCGTGTCATCGCCATCAAGGGTCTCAAGGTCAGCACCCACGTGGGAGTTCCTGACTGTGAGCGCGAAGAACCGCAGACACTCCATATCGACCTGAGTTTTGCGGCGAAGTCACAGCCCGTGATGCTCAACGATGATATCACCCTCACCGTCGATTACCACGCCGTGAGCCTCAGGGTGGCTGAAATTGCCTCCGAGTGCTCCCGGCAGCTTATCGAGACTCTCGCCGATGAGTTGGCCGGCAGGCTGATCAGCGAATTTGCGCTCCGCTGGATCGAGGTCACCATCCGTAAGTTTATCCTTCCACAGACGGACTGGGTCTCCGTGTCGGTCCGCCGTGCATCTGACTAGAATCCACGGGTGTTTTTTTATCCCCCGGACTCCCTAGTCGAACATCAGGACAATGTAGGCTGCGAAGAGAAGCAGGTGGACGAATCCCTGGAGGATATTGGTCTGGCCTTGTCCGAAGGTGACGATGCAACTCCCCAGCGTGACAGCTAACAGCGTCGTGTAGGAGGGTGAAAGTCCAAGGAGTAGGGGTTTGCCGTAGATCACGCTTATTGCCAGTGCCGCCGGGACGGTGAGGCTGATTGTGGCGAGGACGGATCCGAGGAGGACATTGATCGATCGCTGCATCTGGTTTCTGGAGGCTGATTGAATGGCGGCCAATCCCTCCGGCGCCAGGATCAGGATCGCCACGACCATACCGACCAGATCAATCGGCAGGCCATTCTTGTGAACAACGAAATCGAGCAGGTGGGCAAGTTGCTTGGAGAGCAGGACAATCGGGATCAGGTGGAGGATGAGAAAAAAGGAATCCATCCATATTGGTTCATGAGCATCGGTCTTTTCACTGCTGTTCGGGCTCCAACCCGCTTCGTTGAAGAAACCTTGGTGAACCCGGGTCTGAACCGCGAGGAAGACCCCGTAGATGATCAGCGACATGAGAATCAGGCTCACGGCATGAAGGGTGGAGAACATGCCGTCCCCACCGGAGTGAGTGAAATCCGGCAGAACAAGCGAGAAGAGGGAGAGTGGGAGGATGAGACCCAAAAAAGAATTGACCCCCTTGAGGTTAAAATTCTGTTCGCTGAATTTCAGCCCCCCCGTGAGTAGAACAATACCTAATAGTCCACCAAGCACCACCATCACCACCGAGAACATTGTGTCTCTTGCCAGGGCCGGGTTGTTTCCATGAAGCATCAGGGCCGAAATCATCAAGACCTCGATGCTCGTGACAGCAAGTGTCAGGATGAGCGTGCCAAGAGGCTCCTTGAGTTTCTCCGCAAGATGGTCCGCGTGTCGCAGTACCGAGAATGAGGCCATTAGCATCACCACAAAAAGCCATGCAAAAAGCAGGATGCCACCAAGAGCGCCGGGATCGTCATCCAGCAGGTTTTTGTCAAAAAGGAAGGCTGCCGTGGTGGCGTAACTGACAAGAAGACCCCACTCCTTTTTCAAGCGATGCATGAGCGTAGGACGTTTTGGGAGATTCACGATGGGCTGTTATGGTAGGGGATGACGCTGATAGTACCATCCGTTTCAAGGATGGCGGCTCGGACGCCAGCGATATCGGAGCACCCCTGCATGCGAAGGGCGGAGAGGAGTTCCTCGCGCGTGAGTTGGGCGTCGTTGAGTGCCTTTTCGTAAATCTTTCCATTGTGGAGAAGAAGTTGGGGGGATCCCTCGATCAGGCGTTCCGCTGCCTTGCTACGGTAGGTGAGGTAACCTGTCAGCCAGTTGGCCCCCACCAGGGTCACCGAGAGGATGAGTCCGGCGGCGACCGAGTTGTCACCCCCGTTCATGGAGTTCTGCACCGCGTTACTCAGCACCAGCAGGAGCACCAGATCGAATGGGCTCATCTGGCCGATCTGACGCTTCCCTGTTAGGCGCAGGATCAGGATCAGGAAGAGATAAACGATCAGACCGCGAAGGACGAACTCCCACCAAGGTAAAGTTAATGTCCACATCCTTTCGGATTATCTGATAGGTAACCTCCCGACAAGCCGAGGCTTGCCCCATTTCGCAAGCAGTCATCTTATTCAGCCTGAAAAACCGCGTTGACACTGCGGAACCACTCCACTAATTATTGTACAAGTTATGCGGGCGTAACTCAGTTGGTAGAGTGCAACCTTGCCAAGGTTGATGTCGAGGGTTCGAATCCCTTCGCCCGCTCCACTCCCCAATTTTGGGAGTAGGTTAGACAGATTATACCAATCCGACATGATCCAGCAGCGTTGGCTTCGTATCATCCCGGTTGCATTGGTCATGTATACAATTTCGTACGTTGACCGGACGAATGTCTCGTTGGCGTTGGACCCGGGGATCTCTTCCCTCATGCACGATCTGAGGATGAATGACCGGATGAAGGGGGAGGCGGCCGGTATCTTTTTTCTCGGGTATGTCCTCCTTCAAATGGCCGGCGGTTATCTGGCAGGGCAATGGAGTGCAAAGCGACTGGTCACCCTCTGCCTTATCTTCTGGGGGAGTTGTGCGGTGGGTTGCGGGCTTGCGAAGAGCTTTCATCAGTTTGAGTTGGCTCGCTTTCTTCTTGGGGCCTCCGAGAGTTGCGTCTATCCGGCCACCGTGGTGCTTCTGGCTCATTGGTTTCCGAGAGCCGAGCGGGCCCGGGCCAATGCTTACTGGAACTTGTGCCAACCGCTGGCAGTGATGGTCTCGGCTCCCTTGACCGGATGGCTTCTCGGTGCCTATGGCTGGCGGACGATGCTTATCCTGGAGGGCCTTCTCCCTTTCATCTGGCTGCCCATCTGGTGGTTTTTCATCAGCGACCATCCGCGCGAGGCCTCCTGGATTTCTCCTTCTGAGAAATCGTTCCTTGAGAACACCTTAAAGCAGGAGGCTTCCTCCCTCGAACCAGTAGTCAGGATAGCGTTCTGGAGAAGGCTTCTCCGATGGGAGATTCTTGTGATGATCCTGATGAATTTCCTCCACAATTCGGCGGCCTACGGCTGCATGACCTTTTTCACCGAGGGGTTGAAGGGGAAGCATTTCTCCGCTGTCCAATATGGATGGCTCTTCGCGGCTCCCTATGCACTCACTGCGGTGATCATGGTGCTCAACTCCTGGCACTCCGACAAAACTGGCGATCGGCGCGGTCATGTCTCGGTGGTCTATGCCATGAGCGGAGTGGCCCTGATGCTTAGCGTGCTGACACGCGAGCATTTTTGGCTCTCCTATGGATTCATCTGCTTGGCAATCCCCGGCCCCTTTGCCGCCCTGGCACCGTTCTGGGCGATTCCTACGGAAACACTCCCCTTGCAAGTCTTCGGTCCGGTGATCGGATTGGTGAACGCTTTGGGCAATACGGGAGGCTTTGCCGGACCCTATATTGTCGGATGGCTCAAGACGGCCTATCAGGGTGTTGCTGTCCCCTTCACAGCACTGGGACTGGGACTGCTGCTTGCCGCCGCACTCGCCTTTCTCCTACCAAAGAGTCCGATGAGATCATAGGAGGGGGTAATGACTTGGTGGGTCGGAGCGAAGCGTGAAAACGGTAGGCCTTGATCGATCGTCTTGGCCAAAAAATCGCCTTGTCAAAAAGATCCCAACCGGACTCGAGGCTTACTTCGTTTCCGCGTGTTTACGGTTCTGAATATAGGAACTGCGGAGCGCCAGATAACGGTCGAGTGTGTTCTCGGTAGCGGCGTCATAGGTCGCCATGTGGCCGTGGAAGTTCCGCAAGGAGTCGGGTGCCGTAAAGGCTGTGGTCCAAGCCGCGTGGGGAAGGATAAAGAACATCCAGGTGAGGGGGCTCAAGGCGGTGTCACCCGCAAAACCGACGAAGTCGCGGGTGCTCTTGGGTCCGATAATGGGCCAGACATGGTAGACGCCGTGACCAATTCCCCATTTGGCCAAGGTCAGACCTGTGTCGGTTTTGGGGACGTTGGCGATTGCTGGGATATGGTTGGAGACCTTGACGATACCACCGACACCGGCAACGGAGTTGACCATGAACTTTTCCGTCTCAAGACCAGCCGTGGAAAAACGGGCCTGCAGGAGGTCGTTCACGACGCGGTCTGGATACTCAAGGTTATCAAAGACGTTGAAGATACCGGTGCGCACCGGGCTTGGAATAATGGTGTCGTAGGTGCGCGAGATCGGCTTGATGACATAACGGTAAAGTTGGTGATTGAACCAGAAGAGGCCGCGGTTGAATGGTTGGAACGGGTCAGGGATCGTTCCCACATCTTTATATTCGTCTAGGTCGTCATTGGCGGTTACTGAGTTCACATGAGCCTCTTTTTGAGGCTGATCCGCCGCGCTGCAATGGGAGGAGACTGAAAACGTCAGCACTCCGAAGATAGGGATAATCAGGAATTTTCGGAGGCTCATTGTTTTGTGTTTACGGAAAGGTTCAGGGACTTCAGGACTTCCGCCGCGCCTCCTTGCTGAAATTCCGACTCAAACTGTGATCTGTAGTTGGCTACGATGCTCACCCCCTCAACCACAATGTCGGTGATGAGCCATCCGTTACTCTGCTCCATGCGATAGATGGCGTCGTAGCTGCTACCCTTGTAAAGGGCTGTTGTTGAGACCTCGACACGTCCCGGGGTGGGAGAGGTGACTCCCTTGAAAGTCACCGAAGGAATTTCTCCCGGAGTGAACTTTGCGGTGTAGGTGCGGATGATCAGGGTGGTGAAGAGCCTGATTGCTTCTTTCTGCTGGTCAGGTGTGAACTGACGCCATCCGGGACCGATTGCCCGACGTGTCATGGATTGAAAGTTGATGATGTGCTCCAGGATCGGACGAACATTATTCCGGAGACTTTCACGTTCCTTGGAACTGGAGGTGATGGCGGTAACTTGGTTGACCCATTGCTTGAGTTGATTCTCAGCATCATCATTCGAAGCACAGGGGGCCTTCATGACGAGTGTCAGGAAAGCGAGAAGTATGAGGAAGTAGCTGCGCTTCATGGTTTGGAAGATGTCTCTTTCTCCTTTGTTGTCTTATCCTTGTCAAGGGAACCGAAGGCCATTTTGCCAATCAGGGACTCTAGGTCGACAGCCGATTCTGTCAGGGTAATCCGTTCACCGGGTTTTAGGGTTGTCTCATCGGCTCCCGGAGAGAGAGCCACGTACTTGTCCCCAATCAGTCCGGAGGTCTTGATGGAGGCCATGGAATCGGTCGGCAGGTGGAGGGTGGAAGTGATCTTCATGGTGACGATCGCACTGAAATCCGAGGGCTCCATCCTGACATCCTCGACACGTCCTACGGTGACCCCCGACATCAGGACACTGCTTCCTGAGTGCAGACCGCCGGCATTCGAAAACCGGGACTCTATCTGGTAGGTTTCCCCTTGGATCAGGGAGCCGGTTCCGACCTTGAGGGTGAGATAAGTGATGGCACCGATTCCGAGTACAACGAAGAGTCCGACAAAGAATTGGAGTTTGGTGTTTTTCATAGGAAGTTAACTGGCTTGGACCTGGCCCCTGATCGATGCAAGCGACTCTCGCAGGGCATCGGTGCTGTCGCGGTATCCGGTGACAACAGGATCCAACGAGGAGGAGAAATCATCCGGTGTCCCCTCGAAACAAATTTTCCCTCCGTTGAGGAGGGCCACGCGATTGCTTGCAACCAGCGCCTCCGGCACATCGTGGGTGACGATGAGGGCAGTGAAGTTGAATCGACGCTGGTATTTCACGATCATTGAGAAAACGGCATTGCGGCGCAACGGGTCAAGCCCTGCCGTGGGTTCATCAAAAAGAACCAGCTCGGGACGGGTCACGATGGCGCGGGCCAGAGCCAGACGCTTCTGCATTCCTCCGGACATTTGGCTCGGATATCGGTTTCGGTAGCTCTCGAGTTCCAGCTGGGAGAGTGCATCCAGACTCCTGCTTTGGATCTCATGGGCGCTGAGATCGGTGGTCTGCTCGAGCGGCAGGGAGACGTTTTCCAAGGCTGAGAGGGAGTCGAAGAGGGCGTTGTTCTGAAAGAGGAAGCTGCAGCGCTTGCGAAAGTCGGTGAGGGTCTCCTTGTCCGATGCAACGAGGGGTCGTCCTTCGAAGCTGATCATGCCTGAGTCCTGCTGCATGACGCCGGCCAGACACTTCAGGAAGACCGACTTGCCGGTGCCACTAGGGCCAAGCACCGTAAAGACACTCCCGCGGGGGATGCTGAGGTCGACACCCTCCAGCACGGGACGTTCTCCAAAGCTCTTGGCAAGTTGATCAACCTTGAGAAGAGGGGGCTCTGTGGAGGAGGCGATCATTAGATGAAGAAGGAGCTCACCACGTAGTCAGCGACCAGGACCATGATGCTCGACATCACCACGGCCCTGGTGGTGGCCGCGCTAACGGCTCTGGCTCCGGTGTCGGAGTGATTCCGGTCGGCATGGAAGCCTTGGTAGGCACAGATGGTGACTGACAGGATGCCGAAGACAGCGGCTTTGATGAAGCATTCCCTAAGGTCGCGGGATTCGATCGCCCTCTGGATGGAGGACCAATAGACGCCGGAGTCGACACCGAGAAGGAGGGAACCGGAGAGGCTCCCTCCCCAAAAGCCAATAACAACGAAGAGGGCGGTCTGGAATGGGTAAACAAGGAGGGCAGCTATCAGTCGCGGAGTGACCAGGTAGCCATGGCTCTCGACGCCCATTGTTTCGAGAGCGACGATCTGTTCGCTATTGCGCTGGATGCCCAACTCCGCTGCTAGAGCCGAGCCTGACTGTCCGATGAGCATGAGGCCGGCTAGCACAGGAGCCATTTCCCGAACAAGGCTTAGGGAGACCATCGCTCCCAAGAGTCCCTCGGATCCGAAGCGGTTCAGGATGTGGTAGCCCTGCAGACCAAGTACAAGCCCCGTGAAGAGTCCCACGATCAGGATCACCGGCAGGCAGACAGTTCCCTGCTCGTAAATGGAGCGGATAAGGCGTCTCCAGATCCTCTTGGAATGCATCACTGCATGGAACGATCTGCCCGTAAAGAGGGCGTAGTCGCCAAGTCCAAAAAGAATGTCGAGCGCCTTGCGGCCGATCAGATGCAACATCTTGCTCATTCTTGGCAGGAAGGTGCTCTCTGTACAATGCAACAGCATCACCACTGATAATTTCTCGTTCCTTAAGCCTTTTTAAAATTCAGAAAGTCCAAGTGGGTATATTCGCGAGATTTCCTAGGGTCGTGTTAGGTCTCTTCCGGAAGCAGTTGTGAAGGCGTTTCCATTATTTGCCTCGCCGCATCAATGCGATACACTACACGTGAGTCATGAAATACAGGATCGTCAGCATCTTTATCTTAATCGTTTCAATTGCCGGCGTTTCTCTGAATGCCAAACCAGCCTCAAGCAATTTGTCTCAATTCTGGCAACTTGTTGACCAAGGGGGGGCTACAAACAGCTACGCTTGGGAACGAATTGCTTCTTCTCAGGATGGCATGAATCAAACTGCCGTGGTCAAAGCCTACCCCTCAGGCACAGCATCAACAGATGTGGGAGGTAATATCTACCTTTCACACGATTTCGGTCAGAGTTGGAAACCATCAGCCATGAATTTCAATGTTGCTTGGTCATCGGTCGCAATGAGTTCCAATGGTAAATATCAAGCGGCTGTTGCCGAAGGAGATTGCATCTATGTATCAGATAATTTTGGAGAGTCGTTTGTAAAAAAAACGAACACCCTAGCTAATTGGACCTCCATAGCTATGTCTGCTAATGGGAAATATCAGACTGCAGTTGCCAATAGTTATGATGACACCAATAACTTCAGCGTGGGAATTTATCGTTCCGAAGATTATGGAAAATCTTGGAAAACAAACACCTTCTCCTTCAATAGTTGGCAGGGAGTATCGGTTTCTGCAGATGGTCGCATCCAGACTGCAGTCTCGTTCAAGATCGACGGTACGATGGACCTTGATGGACGTGAAGGGCGGATTTTCAATTCCTATGATTACGGAAGATCTTGGTCTCCCAATACAACGATACCCGTTCAGCACTATACATCATCTGCCATGTCAGCAGATGGTCGCATTCAAGTTGTAGGTGATCAAAATTGTAATAATGCTCCTGCAGATCCGGGTTTTATCTATATATCCTACGACTATGGCGTGCATTTTACCAATATTGCGGGGACTGCCGCTAATTGGTTGTATTTCTCAGTCTCCAATGATGGTCGCTATATGCTCGGCGCTACCTATCAACAGGTAGACACCAACAACATGCCTGTCCCAAATACTGGCGGCATCTATTATTCAACAAATTATGGGAACACCTGGGCCCTCACGGATGCTCCCTATAAT
>CAINEX010000009.1 GCA_903847935.1 uncultured Spartobacteria bacterium
GGGAATAGTGTTATTCCAGTTCATGCGGGTCGCTGCCAAAAACTGATCATTTGTCATGATTCGGTCCAAACGGAGTCTCCCAGAGTGATTATTCACCTCATCGAAAGGGAGTGTGACTTTTCGGTATTCTGCCTCGGGAATTCGTGCCTTCTCGAGGCGCGAAGGATCATAAATCGCGATCCACCAACCTCCGTAGGCGTCGGGTGCATCTGGAGGCGTCACCCGGAAGGTAAAACTTCCCACTTGAATCTGGCCTCCCTTTTCATCGAGGGAGTAGAGGGCCCCGACCTCTTTTCTATTAGTAAGAATTCCAGCCAGGTAAGCGCGGACGATTTTCTTGAACTGGGTGATTTTTTCTCCTCGTTCGTAAATACCGAATTCAATGCAGACTGGGTGATTAGGATCGCCGTAGACATTCATCTCCGTCCGTTCGTTGATCTTGAAGGAGAGATAGGGAATATCCTTGAGGTAACCGTTATCAATGGTTGTTGCCGGAATCTGCCTGAAGGACTTGATGCTGTCATCCGTGCGCAGGTCCTGGACAATCATCCGCCACGGGGGCAGGGTTCCCGGATCGACAATGTCGGAAAAATAGACCCCCGAGTCAGCCTCGTCATCAATACGACGGATGCCACTCTTGGAAATCTCTACCTCCCCCATCTTCTGCTGCAAGGTTACTTTCTGCGCATCATTTCTGAGGATCAGTCCATGAAGCACCCTCCCATCATTCATAAAAATGGTGTCCGGCATCAGGCGCTTGGCATCCACGTCCATTTCGGATCGCCCCGAAGAAAGCGATAGGAGGAGAAAAATACAAAGAAGGAAAGAATGCTTCATGAAGGAATGCCTTCCCTGTTAGTTACTAGGCCTTCATTCATGCATCAAGCAACCATCCGCAACCTTTTCTGGGGAACGCTTCTCCCATTCATCCTTCTCCTCCCAGGATGCATCACGGCACCGCGCCATTACGTCCCTCCTGCCGTGGCAGTGATGACAAAGCCGCTGCCAAAGGAGCCCTTTTGGTGGGGAACCTCCACAGCCCCATTTCAGAACGAGGATAAGGGCTACGTTCCGGGATCGAAATGGTATTTCAAGACAGACTGGGATCGCTTTGCAGAAGAAGGAAGAGCTCCCGTCCGCGGCGACACCGCTGTATTCTCTTGGAGCCAGTTCGACAAAGATCTGGCTGCCGTCAAATTCCTAGGGGTGAATCACTTCCGCTTCGGAGTTGATTGGGCGCGCGTGGAACCACGCAGGGGGGAGATCAATGAGGAAGCCCTGGCGCGCTATGCCGAGATGGCCCACAAATGCAGGGCGGCTGGTATCGAGCCGATCGTGACGCTCTGGCATTTCACCTTTCCCGATTGGATCTACTCCAAGGATAAGTCGAAGGCCAACTTCCTCAATCCCGAGATCCGCTCAGCCTGGCAGGCACATGTGCGCCGCGTTGTGCGGGCCACCAAAGCCGATGTGCGCATCTATGTCCCGCAGAACGAGCCAAACGGCGCCCTGCAACTCGGATGGATCGGGGCCCACTGGCCACCGGGACTACTCGTCCACCCCGGCTCTTACAAGAGGGCGATGCGCGTGTCTGCGGACATGTTCAGGGATGCAGCGGATATCGTCAGGGAGGAACGCACAGACGCGTTGGTCATGGGAATCTACTCGCTGCCCTACTGGAAGAAGGCGACATACGCCGATCCGACCCGCTCCGTCTATCACCTCATGCTGCATCAGAACTACGACC
>CAINEX010000010.1 GCA_903847935.1 uncultured Spartobacteria bacterium
CGCTGGCTGGAGCTCCCCCCTGTCGAGGGACGCCACTTTGTGATCCAGACAGGCGTGCTCAATATCCTTAGCTACGAGCATGAATCGACGGTTCTCCTCTCCCTGAACGCGGCGAGCTTCCGCAACGATACAAGGCGCTAACCGACGCTACGGCGTTGCGCATTGGGGAAGGTTCCCTGTACACTATCAGCCGTGTTCCAAGTCATCTTCAATCCCATCAGTGCGGCGGAAATGAGCGCCCTCCCGAAAGATCTCCAACTCGACCTACTCTCCGAGTTCCAGGTCATGCCGGACGATCTCAACTCTCTGGAGGGAGAGAGCTTCAGCAAGATCCAGCGCGACGGGCGGACGCTCCACAGATTCCGCAGCAGCGATCACCGCATCTACTTTGAGCGTCATGCCGAAGGGATCCTCATCCACCGCGTCCTCCATAAGAACACGATTCGGGATTTCCTTTTCCGGTCGAAGCTTCCGATGACCGATGACGATCAGACAGACGGCATGGAGAATACCGACCAATTCTGGAAAATGCTCCACGAACCGGCACCCGCCCAGGAGACTCGCTAATGAACCTTTCCGCAGGCGGGAGCGATCGCCTCGAGTCCTTTCCCGTCGCCAGAAAGCGGATCTTCCTTGGGCATGCGGGAGTCACGGCGCTCCCAGCCAGTTCGGCCCGGGCGATGAAGGAGTATATCGATTCAAGCTCACAGGATCAGCAGGAGTTCGACGGGGTTCTCAAGGAGATCAGCCTGACACGAAGGGATGCTGCTGCTCTGATCGGGGCTGAGGCTGACGAGATTGCCCTGCTGGGGCCGACCTCGCTCGGAATCAGCCTGTTTGCCAACGGGATCGACTGGAAAGTGGGAGATGAGGTGGTGGTATACGCCGACGATTATCCGGCCAATGTCTACCCATGGCTGAATCTTCAGCACCGTGGGGTCGTTGTCAAATGGCTCAAAACAGAACTCCTTGGAAAAATCACCATGGCCGATGTGGAGGCATCCTTGACTCCCTCCACCCGTCTTGTGGCCTTGGCCTCCTGCCACTTCCAGACCGGATGGCGGATCGATATCACGGCGATCGGCAGCATGCTCAAAGAGAAGGGGATACTTTTTTCACTCGATGCCATTCAGACACTGGGGGCCTTCCCAACGCCGGTGGAACATGTCGATTTCCTCTCAGCCGATGCTCACAAGTGGCTCCTGGGACCTCTTGCCGCAGGGATTGTCTATGTGTCCAAGGATCGCTTTGCAGAATGCCGCCCCACACTGCTCGGATCCTGGAATATCAAGTCACCCGACTTTCTGGCCCAGTCGGTGATCGAGTTCGAGGATGGGGGAAGGCGTTATGAACCGGGTGTGCTGAATGTCGCGGGAATCTACGGGATGAGGGCCTCGATCAACCTGATTGCCGAGCAGGGGCTCGAGAGAGTCTCATTGTTGATTCTTGAGCGACGGGACCAGTTGGAATCGGGACTTGCCGGACTTGGCTTCGAATTTCTCTCACCAAGGAGTCATGACCCCCTCCGCTCCGGCATCCTGACCACACGTCATCCCTCGAAGGATCCCGCAAATCTCTATTCAGACCTCCAGAAAGCGTCCATCTCTGCCTCCTACAGGAGGACACGTGATCACGGATTCTGGCTTCGATTTAGCCCTCATTTTTACAATACCGCCTCCGAGATCGATCGTGTGATCGAGATTCTCTCGAAGGCCATCAAGAGCTAATATCAGTAAACCATTAGCCTGGACCTTCAATCTTCAGCCTAAACAGCTATCAGCTTTTTTCTCCCCATGATTCCCACCGAGCACAACGATCCGGTCAACGCCTCCATCCTTGCGATCTCCGAGGACAAGATCGAGGGTTTCCATGAGGATCCATTCGCCATCGTTGCAGAACGTTCCGGTCAATCTCTGGAGAGGGTATTGCAACGTATCCGTGCGATGCTTGAGGCTGGCACAATCCGTCGTGTCCGGCAGACCCTAATAGCCAATAATCTTGCCGAGGGGGGGTTGGTCGCTTGGCGTGTACCCGAGGAAAAACTCGAAGCCGCCTTTGATTTTCTCTTCAAGGAGGATCCCTTTTCCGGTCATGTTGTCGTCCGTTCCACGGACGCCCGTATCCAGGGGGGGGCTTTCCGCCTCTGGACGACGCTCAAGGTGCCGTCTGGCTTTTCTCTCACTGATCATTGTGAACTGCTCGCCCGCAGGATCGGAGCTGACTCCTACCGAATGATGCAGGCGAAGGGGATCTTCACGCTGGGCGTCGGTCATGTCCGCAGGAAGAATTCGCAACCGGGAGAACGCTCTGGGGTGCCGGCGACCATGATGACTCCTGCCGTCGTTCATCTGAGCGATCTGGAATGGCGTGTTCTTCTGGAACTTAAGCGTGAGTTCGCCGCTGATGAGATCACGTCCCTCCCCTGGCTAAGGCGAGCCAAGGCGGCTGGGGTCAGTCCTGAGGAGTTCTATTCGGTGGCCAGGTCCTTTCTTGAGCGAAAACTACTGGGGCGTTTCTCCACCTTTCTCGAGCATGTGAAGCCCTCGGCGACAGGAGTGCGCGTCACTCGCTTCAATGCCCTCTTTCACTGGGCGGTACCTGAAGGCCGAGAAGCGGAGGCTGGCGCGGAAATCGGACGTCATGACATCATGACCCACTGCTACTGGCGCGAGGGGGGACCGGAGTTCAATAATGTGAACATCATGGGTGTGGCCCACGGAACAGATAAAGAACGCGTTCTTGAGCACAAGGCGGCCATGGACATGCACCTTCAAGAGGCCGGGATCCCTCTTCTCTACACCAATGTCTTCTGGGGAGGTCGTAGCGAGATCAAGCCGTCTGAGATTTCGCCGGTTATCTACAGGGAGTGGTTGAAAACAATGAACCCCGAATAATGCTCGGATGCGTTGGATTCACGGCTGATTTTTCAACGTTCTAACTCTTTTTCACACATTCACCATAGTTCTTAATTCTCCCTCAACCCAATTGTTACCGGTTATCAATCTCCTGAGTTGTGCCATTTTAGGCTGAACGCTCTTCTTCAATATCCTTTTTATTTGCCTCCCGAGTCACCTTTCTGCATTCTAACAAACTCTTATGAAAGACGGTCTTCATCCCAACTATAACCCGACCACGATCATCTGCGCCTGCGGTGCAGCCTATCAGACGCGCTCAACCCGCGATAATATCAAGATCGGTATTTGCTCATCCTGCCATCCCTACTTTACCGGAGAGCAGAAGTTCATCGACACGGCTGGCCGTATCGAGAAGTTCACTCGCCGTTACGGCAATGTTCGCGCCACGCGCGCAACCAAGCCGTCGTTGACAAAAAAATCCTAGCTACCTCTTCCCGACCAAGTGTCGGGAGGACGATTGGCACCGGTCTCCACCGGTGCCGGGCTGCTCCCCCCGATCTCAGAATCGGGGGTAAACACTTGAGAAGCCGTGAATCTTGATTTCAAACCGCTGATTGCCAAGCGTCGTCAGCGCTTTGAGGAACTCGAGGGTGTGATCACAGATCCCTCCCTCTTCGATGACGCCAATAAAGCCCGTGAGGTCCTGAAAGAGCACGCAAGGATCAAGGAGCTCATCACCACGTGGGACCAGTTGGAGAGCTTGAGGTCCCAGTTGGGCGAGAATCAGGAGCTCTTGGTTGCTGGCGACGAGGAGATGGCCGAGTTGGCCAAGGCCGAGATCGACGAAATCAATCTCAAGATTCCAAAGCTTGAACAGGCAGTCCTCCTCTCACTGCTCCCTCCCCAACCGGATGACGATCGCGACGCCATTGTGGAAATTCGTGCAGGCACGGGTGGATCGGAAGCCGCCATCTTTGCGGGAGATCTCTACAGGATGTACACCCGCTATGCGGAGATGGCAGGACTACGGACAGAAATGATCGAGGCCAGCCCCAATGATGCCGGTGGCTTCAAGGAAGTCATTTTCCAGGTCTTCGGCGACGATGTCTTCCGCAGACTCCGCTATGAGAGTGGTGTTCACCGCGTGCAGCGTGTCCCGGCCACGGAGGCCCAAGGTCGCATCCACACCTCCACGGCGACTGTCGCCGTTCTCCCCGAGGCCGAGGAGGTCGACATCGAACTGCGTCCGCAGGATCTCCGTATCGAGGTCTGCCGGGCCGGGGGACCGGGAGGTCAGGGGGTCAACACCACTGACTCGGCCGTTCAGGTCATGCATATCCCGACGGGCAAGATCGTCCGTTGTCAGGATGGACGGAGTCAGCAGAAGAACAAGGAGAAGGCCCTGACCATTCTCAGATCACGACTCTTGGAGGAGAAACGGGACGAAGAGGCGCAGAAATACGCGGCACACCGCAAGAGCCAGATCGGATCCGGTGGCCGCGAGGAAAAAATCCGTACCTATAATTTTCCGCAGAACCGCCTCACGGAGCACCGTATCGGCGTGACTCTCTACAATCTCGACCGTGTCATGGAGGGTGAGATCGCTGACCTGATCGCATCCATTGAAGCCGCCGATACCCAGCAGCGACTAGAGGAGTCCGTCTCCGGATAACCATGTCGACGACGTCCATGCCGTTGGTGGATGTTCTCAAGGGGGCCACTGAATTCCTGAACAAGCAGGGAGTCGATCAACCCCGTTTGAATGCAGAACATCTCCTGGCACATGTCCTCGGAATCAAGCGCCTCGATCTCTACCTTCAGTTCGACCGGGCCCTTGGCGAAGAGGAGCGAAGCCCTCTGCGTGATCTCATCCGCAAAAGGGGGGCAGGAATTCCCCTGCAGCACCTTCTTGGATCGGTGGAGTTCTGCGGACGCCTCTTCAAGAGTGACCCACGTGCGCTTATTCCAAGGCCCGAGACGGAGTTGTTGGTTGAGCGGGCCCTGACTTACCAAGGCCTCAGTCGCATTCTCGATGTGGCCACGGGGAGCGGTGTCATTCCCCTCACCCTTGCTCTGGAGCGCCCAGAGACGGAAGTCTTTGCATCGGACATCTCTCCCGAGGCACTCGGACTAGCCCGGGATAATGCCGAGTTGCTGGGAGTGGATCGTGTCACTTTTCTGGAAGCTGACCTGATCCCCAACAACTTTCTTGGGAGGGAAGGATTTGATCTGATCACGGCCAATCTTCCCTACATCCCCTCAACCGAGATTCCAACGCTAAGCAGGGAGGTCCTTCAGGACCCAATCCTAGCCCTGGACGGTGGAATCAATGGCATCGACCTCATCATCAGAATCGCTCCCCTTGCACTAGATTGTCTCTCACCCGGGGGGCGACTGCTTCTGGAAATCGGAATCGATCAGTCCGACGAAGTGATGAATATACTTTCGAGGTATAATTATCGCGACATTACTGCGCTCCCCGATTACCAAGGAATCCCCCGATTTGTTGAAGCGGTAAAAAGAACCCGTTAAGGAGATTACGTTTAAAATATGGATAAGATTCTCGTTCATGGTGGAGTTCGACTCAAAGGCGACGTGCGTATTGGCGGCTCAAAAAACTCCGCTTTGCCTATCCTTGCAGCCACGCTCCTGACCAAGGAAAAGTGCGTTATTGACCGGGTACCAGACCTGAGTGACATCCATTACATGCTGACCATTCTCGGTAGGCTTGGATGCGAAGTGGAGAGGGCCAGCGGCGTAGTTCAGATCCGTGCGGAGAAGATTCTGACGGAGGCTCCCTATGAGATTGTCAGGAAGATGAGAGCCTCGGTCTGCGTCCTCGGCCCCCTGCTTGGTCGTGAAAAGGCAGCGAAGGTCTCCCTTCCTGGTGGTTGTGTCATCGGCGACCGGCCAATCGACCTTCACCTGAAAGGATTCGAGTCACTTGGTGCAAAGGTTGTGGTCAAGGGAGGCGACATCCTCCTTGAGGCCAAGAAGCTTCAAGGGGCCCGCATCAATCTCAGGGGGCGCCATGGACCGACCGTGCTTGGCACCGGCAACATCATGATGGCCGCCGTTCTTGCCGAGGGAATCACCGATATTGAAGGGGCTGCTGAGGAGCCCGAGGTCGTGGATCTTGCCAATTTCCTCATCGCCATGGGAGCGAAGATTTCAGGCGCCGGGACCCAGCATATCCAGATCGAGGGAGTTCCGGAGCTGCATGGGGCTAATCACACCGTGATTCCCGACAGGATCGAGGCAGGGACATTCCTTGTTGCAGGAGCCATTGCCGGGAGCCGCGTCACCGTCACGAGAACAAATCCCGCGCATCTTGGGGCCGTGATCACGGCGCTCAAGAAAGCCGGATTTGAACTCTCGCACACCAGCGACAGTGTCACCATTTCACCGAACGGCTCCCGCAGACCTCTCCACATCGAGACACTTCCGTATCCCGGCTTTCCCACGGATATGCAGGCCCAATTCTGCGCCATGCTAGCCACGATGGATGGTACCAGCGTGGTGACCGAGACGGTCTTTCCCCAGCGCTTTATGCATGTTTCCGAACTCAAAAGAATGGGCGCCTCAATCGATCTGAATAATCATTGCGCAACGATTCACGGTGTGGAACGCCTCAGTGGAGCTCCGGTAATGGCAAGTGATCTGCGTGCCTCAGCCGCCCTTGTACTTGCCGCACTCCCTGCCGACGGGATTACCGAGATCAATCGCGTCTATCACATTGACCGCGGTTACGAGGCGATTGATGAGAAGTTGAATGCCCTTGGGGCTCATATCGAGCGGGTGAAATCCTGACGATTTCTTTGGCATCGACCGCTTGTCGCCCCATCACGAGGGAGACTACATCCTAGGAACTGTGATGCCCCGTTGCTTCATGTATTTACCAGCGCGGTCGGCATAACTGATTTCACAGGGATCATTGGCTTCGAAGAAAACGACTTGGGCCAGTCCTTCGTTCGCGTAGATCTTGGCAGGCAGAGGAGTCGTGTTGGAGATTTCAAGGGTCACGTGCCCCTCCCACTCGGGCTCAAACGGAGTGACGTTCACGATGATTCCACAGCGGGCATACGTGGATTTTCCGACGCAGATCGTGAGCACCTCGCGTGGTATCCGGAAATATTCTACACTCCGGGCCAGGGCAAAGGAGTTGGGAGGAACCACGCAGACATCCGTCTTAAGATCGACGAAGGACTTCTCGTCGAATTCTTTCGGATCGACCATGGCGCTGAAAACATTGGTGAAGACCTTGAACTCATCCGCCACACGAAGGTCGTAGCCGTAGCTGGAGAGTCCGTAACTGATGATGCGACGATCATCATCGGAGCGAACCTGACGTTCGACAAAAGGTTCAATCATCCCTTTTTCAAGGGCCATCTTGCGAATCCAACGATCAGAGCATACAGACATCTTATTCTTTTACCCCATCGGACCGATCCTGCCACGGGAAAACTTGTTTTCTGGGCTCAATTTTCTTCTTACCTAGCCCCTGCATCAACTAGAACTTGCGGGTGATGAATTACATATGGCTTGGGCTTATCCTCATCGGGGTGATGCTCGGCGCTGTCACCGGCAAGATGGATGCGGTCACATTGGCGACCTTTGAGGCCTGCAAGGCCTCCCTGATGTCGATTGCGCTCCCCCTAGGGGCTATCATGGCACTCTGGCTTGGAATCATGCGACTGGCTGAGAAATCAGGCGCCGTGGAGCGACTCTCCTCATTCCTGCGTCCCCTGCTCACCCGCCTCTTCCCCGAGGTGCCGGCCGAACATCCGGCCATGGGGGCCATGGTCATGAATATCGCCGCCAACATGCTCGGTCTGGGCAATGCCGCCACCCCGCTCGGCCTGAAGGCAATGCAGGGACTGGAATCGCTCAATCCCCGCCCCGGAACGGCCACCAACGCGATGTGCACATTCCTGGCCATCAACACCAGCTCCGTCCAGCTGATCCCGGCAACCGCCGTCGGGATCCTTGCCGCCGCCGGAGCCGCCCATCCCACGGCGATCATCGGTACGGCGCTCGTGGCCACGACCTGCTCCTTCTTCACCGGCATCGTCGCCGTAAAACTCCTGCAGAGACTGCCGATGTTCGCCCTGCCTCCGGTACCTTGTCACACTCCCCTCCCCGTTGCGACGGATACTCCTTCCGAGAGTGCCGCCTCGTTTCCCCTCTCCCTCTGGAAGAAGCTGCTCCTTGCGATCTATGTCGCCCTCTTCGCCGCAACGATCTGGCATCATGTCGCCGCACGGGTCTCAGGCATCTCCCTCCCCATCTCGATCGTCGAGTCGATCTCGGTGGTGGCGATTCCCTTCCTGATCGGGTTCTTCCCCCTCTACGCCGCCCTGAAAGGGATCTCCGTCTACGAGGAATTCATTGAGGGGGCAAAGGAAGGGATTCAGGTGGCCCTACGGATCTTCCCCTACCTCGTGGCCATTCTTGTCGCCGTTGGCATCTTCCGTGCGGCCGGTGGCATCGATATTCTCACCCGAATCCTATCCCCCATGCTCGACATGATCGGACTCCCCCCACAGGTCCTGCCACTCGTGCTGGTGCGTCCGCTGAGCGGTAGTGGGGCCACAGGCCTTTTTGCCGAGATCGTGAAGGCCTGCGGGCCCGATAGCTACGCCGCCCAGCTAGCAGGAACCATCCTTGGCGGCACCGAGACAACCCTCTACGTGCTGGCCGTCTACTTTGGCTCAGTGGCGATCCGCCGCGGCCGCCATGCGCTGGTAGCCGGCCTGCTGGCCGATACAGCCGGAGTCGCCGCCTCCCTCCTCATTTGCCGACTGGTTTTTAAAGGCTAGATGCCAAGAAGGCTCACCACCACAGTTCTCCGATGTGGATCGTTGCGGTGCTCAAAGAGATAAATCCCCTGCCATGTCCCAAGCGTCAGCCTTCCATCCGCAATAGGAACTGACTCACTCGTTCTGGTCAGGGCCATCTTCAGATGACTCGTCGAATCATCCGGCCCCTCAGCCGTGTGGACGAGACCGGGATGATCCTCTGGGACCAGATCCTCGAAGTAGCGGTGCAGATCGGCCCGTGCCGTGGGATCGGCATTCTCATAGATGACGAGGCTGGCGCTCGTGTGTCGGACAAAGACCGTGGCGAGTCCCGTGCGGATCCCGCTGGCCCGCAGGAGTGACTCCACCTGAGCGGTGATCTCGTAGGTCCCCTTCCCCTTTGTGGCGACATCGAAGCTTTCGGTGACAGCTTTCATCAACTCAGGAACTCTTTCGGATTGCACGGATCCCAACAATCCCCCAACCGGCCATGAGCAGGAGGCCTCCAATGGGCGTGATGGCGCCGAGCACGCCGATCTTGGTCAGGGCCATGGCGTAGAGGCTTCCGGAAAAGAGCAGGATGCCCAGAACCCAGCAGAGGATCGGTCCGTGCAGGAAGGGTTCGGCGCTTGCCGCCCAAAGAAGAACTGGAGCGTGAACAAGGTGGTAGAGAACGGCCGTATTCCAGAGATCACGAGACTGGTTGGCTTCAAGCATGCCACGAAGGGCATGGGCTCCGAAGGCTCCCAATGCAATGGCCAGAAATCCCGTTGCGGCGGCCGTGATGCGGGCGGCACGACGGGTCATGACGATTTACTTGGCAGCGACCTCGAACTCTTCGGGGAACTTCTGGAGGAAGCTCTGAACGGGCCATGAGGCCGCCTCACCGAAGGCACAAACAGTACGACCTGCGATGTTGTCGGCGACATTCTTAAGGGTCGTCGGATCCTGTGCAATACCATCACCCTTGACCATGCGGGTGGTCATCTTGTCGATCCATAGGACCCCCTCGCGGCAAGGAGTGCACTGCCCGCAGCTTTCGTGCGCATAGAATGTATTCAGGTTGTTCAGAGCCCAGAGCATATTGCGGGAATCATCCATGACGATCACCCCCCCGCTGCCGATCATCGTTCCGGCGGCAGCAAGTGAGGCGGCATCCATAGGGAGATCAAGCAGGGGGACTTCCTTATCGATCATCTCGCCGTCGGGTCCCTTCACCTTGATTTTATAAACCTCCCCGGCACGCATGATCTTGGAAGAACTCCCTCCGGGAATGATCGCCTTAAGCGTTCGCCCAGGTTTCAATCCCCCGCAGACATCATTGATGAGTTCACCCATCGTCACTCCTCCGACCGGAATCTCGTAGGGACCGGGGCGCATGACGTCACCCGAGACGCACATGACGCGGGTCCCGCCGTCTCCTGGAGTACCCATATTAGCATATTCCTCACTGCCGAGCTTGAAGATCTGCTTCACGTGGCAGAAGGTCTCGACATTGTTGACGATCGTTGGGGACATGTAGAGACCGAGTACTGCCGGGAAGTACGGAGGCTTGATGCGGGGATAGGGGCGCTTCCCCTCAATCGACTCGATCAGGCTGGTCTCTTCTCCGCATATGTAGGCACCAGCCCCTTGGTGAACATAGATCTCGAGGTCAAAACCGCTCCCAAGGATATTTTTTCCAAGGAAACCCCGGGCCCTCGCCTCCTCGATCGCCTTTGTGACGATCCCTGCGGCCTTCGGGAACTCGCAGCGGATATAAATGTAAGCAAGGTGGACATTCAGGGCAAAGGCCGCGATGGCCATCCCCTCAAGCAACTGATGAGGGTCGTTGTGCAGGATGTAGCGGTCCTTGAAGGTGCCAGGCTCGGATTCATCGCCGTTGCAGGTAATGTAGTGGGGTTTGCCGTCATCGTGACGGATGAATCCCCACTTCACCCCGCAAGGAAATGCGGCTCCACCCCGGCCACGGAGATTCGATTTCTTGACCTCGTCGATGATCTCTCCAGGCTTCATTACGATGGCTTTCTTCAACTCCTCATAACCACCGTGCTGAAGGTAGCAGTCGATGTCGGGGGTGTAGCCTTGTGTCCAGGCGTTTTTAAAAACGATCCGTCGCTCCTTCGGATGTGGTGGAAGCAAAAGTGATTTCATGGCAGGTAATATCGGGAAGCGATCAGTTGTATTGGCTTAGGATAGTGGCTGTCCCCTCGGGGGTGATGTCCTCGACAAGATCGTCATCGATCAGTGCCACAGGTGCAGAACCGCAACTGGCGAGGCACTCAACAAACTCAACACTAAATTTTCCGTCAGCGCTGACAGGGGGGGTATGACCGTGGGATTCCGCCTTGGGATCGATTCCAGCAGCCTTGCAGAACGCATCACGGACTTCGAAGCTGCCTGCCAAGGCGCAGGAAAGTGTGCGGCAGACGCGAATGCAGACTTTGCCGGCCGCCTGTTGACGAAACCATGGATAAAAAGTCACTAGCTCAAGGATATTGATAGGCTCGAGTTCAAGACGCTTCGCGATCCAGTTCACACCGCTGTCATCGATAAAGCCAAAGTGGTTCTGCCAGAGATGCAGGAGTGGAAGTGAGGCGCTCCTCTTGGAGACCGGATAATGGGTGACCGCTTCATCGATCCTCAGAAGGAGGTCGGCAGGAATCTGATTTGCCTGTTCGGAAACCGATGTGGGTGCAACGTGCTTATCCATGGAATAAAGGAAGAAACCAAAAATGAGGGGAATCGGAAAGAAGGAAATCAGACACTTCACTCAAGAGGGTGAAAAGGCGGTCGGAAATTATACCTTTATGAGGGGTATAGGCACCACCGGAAGTGAGTTTTTGGTTGCAGAGTCGTGAAGAGAAGTGTTCATTAGCACCTCCATTATTCCAGCGTAGCTCAGCGGTAGAGCGGTCGACTGTTAATCGATTGGTCGTAGGTTCAAATCCTACCGCTGGAGCCATTGGTAAATCCGGATTCAACGTCTTGCAGACGATTCACTTCAGAACCCGATGAGAACCCGTAGGTTCATCACTTCGTTGATCAGGGACATCTTTCCCCAAGACAGCACTGAGCGCTGCAAGGATGACTTCGTTATCCAAGCCGGCATGCCATGCCTCGTTGCGCCGGGACTTCAATGGTAATAACCACTGCTGGAGCGGACTGCTTACCCAAGGGGCGAACATTCCGGCATGCTGACCTGAAAAAAGAACCAGGGTCCTTCGATCAAGGGCGATGGCGGCATGGGCAGCAGCCGTATCAACGGTAAGCACACAGTCGGCTCCGGCAAGAAGATCAATGAAGTCTTGCAATGAGGGTGGTATTACAACGCTGGAGGAGACCCCAAGAATCGGCAACTCGGAAAGAATCCGGGTGTGAAAATCCTCAAGTCTGGCTCTCTGCTCTGAGGAGCCTGTCAAGACCAATGAATCTGGTCTTTCGTTTGGATCGAGAGAAGCCAGGAGTTGAATCCAACGCTCCGTCGGGAAATCCTTTCCAGGATCGCTTGAAAAGGGAGCGCATACCCAGAATGTTCCCTCCCCGGCAATATTCTTAACCGGGAAAAGCTTTGGCAGGATCTCCTCTACAGTGACATCCCTCTTGAGAAGGGCACTCACGAGAAGACGATTCGCCTCCAATTCAGTCGGCAATCCCATCTCCCCTTTGTCAAGGCAATCGGCCTTGGGATAAGGGATGAGCGTGGGGCAAAAGATCCTTATAAACATCGCCTCGGTCCAGCGACGTACCGGGCGACCATTACCGAGCAACAGATTTTCCGAAACATACCTTCTGCGAGAGGGAATGCTAAAAAAAAGGATATTCTGGAAGTAATCCCGCATATGCCGAAGGCAAATAGCCTCATCGACTCTCGTTCCTACGAGCATGAGCCACGAAGGAAAACACCGCAGGCAATTGGCCACGAAAACGTTGAGGATGGCCCGCTTCTTTTCGAGTGGCAACAGAATGACCGACGCTTTCGGAAACTGGCCGCTGACAACCGATCTCAGCGCGGGAAGCACGGCGATCGTCAGATTGTCCTCACCAAACTCACGGGCCAAAAGTCGTATGACACCCGTGGAGAGAAAAAAATCCCCGATGCCATCGGGTTTGAAAATAAAACAACGGGCCACTTGGGGCTGACTATTCGGGTGATGAATCCTGGGGCGCCATTCCCTCGGAACGCCGGCGTTGTAACCAGACTTTCGCAACTCCCTTCATGCGGGTGAGCAGATAGTAGACCGTCTGGCTACGAACCCTCACTAACTCGGCTCCCACAATCTTGGGAACAAAGTCAGCGGGAACCTCAAGGACCTGCTCGGGGGTAATCCCGTCCAATCCTTTGCACAGGATGGAGCTCATCGACCGGGTGAGTGTCTGCACCTGCGGTCCGAGTGTCACACGGAAATGGGATCCACCATCAGGATCGACACGAAGATAAACGGCAACGGTATCCGTGCACTCCTGATCCTTGCGGATGTCCTCCAATTCGAACTGCTCCCCCTCCTTCGGTTCCTGAAAACGCGATTGTTCGGCATACGAAATCAGGGTCTCCCTGCGCTCGGGTTCGGAGAGCTCACCGAACAAGGAAATAATCGACTCTAATTTGGGCGGATAGGACATCAGGTTGATTTCTCAATCGGCGCGCCGACACGATTACCCCACTCGGTCCATGAGCCATCGTAATTACGGACGTGATGAAAACCGAGAAGATATGTGAGCACAAACCAAGTGTGGCTGGAACGCTCTCCAATGCGACAATAAGCGATAATGTTGTCGTCGGGGCAAAGTCCAAGATCCCCTAGGTAGATCTTTCGCAACTCGGCCTCGCTCTTGAAGGTCGAATCCTGGTTGACCGCCTGTTTCCAAGGGATGCTATGAGCTCCGGGGATATGCCCGCCGCGCAACACACCCTCCTGGGGATATTCGGGCATATGGGTAACCAAACCCTTGAACTCATCCGGCGAACGGACGTCAATGAGGGGTAGAGAGGAGCGACTCTGTGCAAGGGCATCCTCATAAAAGGCGCGAATCTCTGTATCGCGGCGAACAGAGGGAACCGGATAAACCGAGACTGCGCGATGAGGACATTCTCTGGTGAGCGGACGCCCTTCAGCGATCCACTTATCTCGACCGCCATCCATAATTTTCACATTTTCATGACCAAAAAGACGGAAAACCCAAAGTGCGTAACATGACCACCAATTGGACTTGTCACCGTAGAAAACACAGATTGTTTCGGGAGTGATCCCATTCCTCGAACATAGGGATGCAAAATCCGATGGCTGGATATAGTCACGGACCGTCTGATCCTGTAAGTCTCGGCGCCAGTCGATGTGAACGGCCCCGGGCAAGTGACCCATGTCATAAAGCAGGATGTCTTCATTACTCTCGATGAAGAGAAGGTTTTCATCCCTGAGATGATCCGAAACCCAAGAGGTAGTGACCAAAACATCAGGATGCGCGTAGTGACTGTCGATACTCATTCCATCCTTTTTAAACACTCCCGAGGTATCGGTCAAATACCCTTCCTGAGTCTTGAAGGATATAAAAAAACGGGCGCCGGATTTCCGGCGCCCGCCAACTAAGAGGAAAACAATGAAGCAAAGACTGCTACTTCTTCTTCTTGAGAAGAGGGAGACCAGTACGCTCGTTCTCGGAGATCTCGTAACCGGCAGGAAGAGCATCCAACGCTCCTTCCTTGGCCTCACCACCGAAATAATAAAGGGTCACTTTCTGGCCACCACGAAGTTCTTGGAGGCGATGGTGAAGAAAATATGTTTTACCACTTTTTTTGCTGACAACGCTGAATGCCATAATGTTTTTTTCCTTTGTTTTGTTGGGGGTTGTTATCTGACCGGTTAAATGAGGCCGGCTTTCGAGAGCGTGGCGTGTGCCCCATTCTTCGAAATTGTTTTCAATGCACGGGCTGTAACCTTGACGGTGACAAATTTTTTGAGTTCGGGAACCCAGATTCTCCTGGTTTTGAGGTTAGGAACAAAGTAACGGGGCGTTACCGCAGTAACGTGCATACCGATACCACCTTTCTTCTTGGCAAGACCCCGACGGTGTATTTTTGAGCCGCGTGTGGGTTGGGAACCTGTGATGGAGCACTTTCTAGACATAATAAAAATAAATTAGAGAAGGATTCAGCCAGCGATGCAGAGTAAGGTCAAGGCTTTTTGGGTAAAAGGCCCATCAGATGCCCACTACTTCACGCTGTTTAGCGATGAGGGAACTGATGCCCTTTCGTCCAAAATCAATCATTTCAACGAGTTGATCGTTCCCGAACACACTCTCCTCACCCGACGCCTGGAGTTCAATGAATTCGAGATCCCCTGTCATGACCAGATTCAGATCCACCTCTGCATCCCTGTCTTCGATGTAGTCGAGGTCCAAAAGAACCCTTGAATCAACTACCCCGACACTGACTGCTGCTATCTGACGTATAACCGGGGATTTGCTCAGCTTTCCCTCTTCAATCAGACGATTGCAAGCAAGGGTAATGGCGACACTGGCTCCGGTGATGGCGGCAGTCCTTGTCCCCCCGTCGGCCTGAAGGACATCACAGTCGACCCAGAGAGTGCGTGAGCCCAGCAGTTCAAGATCGATCCCAGCACGTAGCGAGCGGCCAATTAAGCGTTGAATCTCAGTGGAACGACCATCAATTTTTCCACGCGTGCTATCACGCGATTTGCGGGGAGATGTGGAGTAAGGCAGCATCGAGTACTCAGCGGTAAGCCACCCTCCAGCTACTCCTTGCTCCTTCATCCAACGGGGCACTCCCTCCTCGATGCTGGCGGCGCAAAGGACCTGCGTCTTTCCGAAGGATACCAGCACAGAACCTGAGGCCTGAGGAGCGATGCCTGTTTGAAAAGAAATCTCCCTGATCATGTCAGGGGTTCTTCCAGAGTGACGCGTGTAATGATTGAGCATGAGTGAGGTTTCCGTCTCTGGAAAATAAGATCAAGTCAAACCATGAAGTGGAATCCAACCTGACTCAGCACTGATGACGTGTTGAGTCAGATCAGCCCTATTGACCTTGGGCAGGATTATCCCTGATAGCCTGCCTGTTTCTCAACGCAGGGAGGATCTTTTCACTCACCATGGCAGCCATGCGAGGATCTCCTGAATTTCGATATGTTTCACTGGCACGAATGGCTACTTGTACTGCTTGTGGGAAGTCACCGGTTTCAGCAAGTGCCGCGCTTAACGTGAGAAGAAATAGCGGCACCTGCCCATTGGTCGCCGAAACAATCTGCTGGGAGAGGAGTGCGGCCTCGTGTCCGTTCCTGACGCTGTCATCGGGATAGGTAGCCAGCAACCATGCAAGCGATCTGACGTTCTGAAGATCTCCCGGGTCGATCTGCATGGCAAATCGGTAAACTTTCGCGGCCTGCAAGGGATCACCGGACAGCAATAGCACCGCCGCAAGATTCCTAGCCGCACCACTCGTTGCACGGATCTGAAGGGAGCGTTGAAACTCAATGATCGCATCCTGACGGCGCCCCATTTTCAAGAGTGTGAGAGCCATGTCATTGTGTGCCTCGGCATTCGTTGGGCGGAGACGTATCGCCTCTTCAAATTCCTTCAGCGCTTCCGGCAATTTACCCTGTGCATCGAGAGTGCAGGCATAATTATGCCTGGATTTCCAACTGGTGGGATTGTGTTCCAGTGTCGCCGGGAAAAAAGCCTCGCCCCTGGCCCACTGAGGGAGTTGAAGAAGGGTCATCACAACCATGGCAGGGAGCAATACTAGCGCGACTGCCTGCGCGAAGCGCACCGGAGATTGACAGATCACCATGGCAAAGGCCAGTGCCGGTCCTAGCATGGCGAGGTAGAGATAGTGGTCACTCACCGTTGAAACGACCTGAAAATTAAAAGGAATCAATCCAAGCGTCGGGAGGACTCCCAGCACGAGAAGGGCAAGCGGAAGGAGATAAATCCGAAGCTTCCGAACGCAGAGGAGAATGGCTGTCAACAGCACTGGGATCACCCAAGTCCAGAAAAGGAAACCCGAATCCATGAGTGAGTTCGGGGAGCGTCCGTAGTCGGCGCAGAGATTTGAAGGCCAGAAGATCTTCCCAAGATAAAATGCAATGGCATCACATGCCACAAGGGGCCTTGCCCAGATTGGAACCAAGGAACGTGCAAGCTCAGCTGCTGGTTGGGACTTGGATGTCATCACCACCGTCATGAAGGAAAGAACGAACCAGGGCAGGAGGTAAAGCAGAGGTGTTAACCGACGCCCCCGCATATTGAGCAGCCAACCCCCGCAGAGGAGGGCCAACCCTGGAGCCACAACGCTCCCGGGCTTGGAACCGAATGCCAGCAGTAGAAAGAGAGTAGCAGCGGCAAACTTCATCCATCTTGCAGGAGCTTTGGTAGGAGAATCCAGCCATCCGAGAAAAAGGGCGATGGCTGTCAGCGAAAAGCTCCCCCCCAACAAGTCTCTAAGACCGGAGACCCAGGAGACAGATTCGACTTGGATCGGATGAAGTGCAAAGAGAAGCGCTCCTGCAAGGGACGCATAAAGAATTCGATCGGAAGAGAGTGATGTTTTTTCGTATCTTGCGGCAAAAAGCCTCCTAAGAATAAAAAACACCATCAAGGTCGCAAGTAAGTGGGTCGCAAGATTTGCACCGTGGAAGAGAACAGGATTAATAGGACCTACCGAAATGCTGGTAGCGGCGATTACTCTCGAAAGAGCAACGAGTACAGCCCATGCCGTGTAGGTAACGGGAATGTAGAGTTGCTGAAAAGGTCCCTTCCAAAAAACACCGACACTTTCCCAAGAGAGTGGAGAGTAGAGGGGATTGCGATGAATATTGGTGTCGTCATCCCAGAATGGAAGAAACTGGAAGAAGAAAACCTGGCTGAAAACCAGGGCTACCCCAACTAAAAGGGCAGCGACGCAGACAGGAAGCAACCAGGAGGGGGATTGTTGAGACTGTTTGTTTTGCTTAGATTTCTTCATGGTAACCCGAGATCCATACCTGCGGAGGGATCGTGTTGGCCAGCAACCGCTCGTAGGGGGTTCCCGTTCCTCCATGATCTTGAACCGCAATAAAATCGGCAATGCTTCCCGGTGAAAGCTCTCCCAACCTTCCTGCACGACCAATTGCAGCGGCCGGGTTCTTGGTTGTCATGAGCATGAGTTCAGCCGGATTGAGTTCCGGAAAGGAATCAGACATGGCGCGCATCTCGGAAAACATATTGAGATCCTCATTACTAGCCAAGCTGTCCGTTCCCAGAAGGAGGGGAATTCCAGATTCTTGAAAGAAATTGAGTTCGAACGGCTCCCTGTCGAAAAAAGCATGGGTCCTGGGGCAGTGGACAACGGGATATGATCCGGCCGATTGTCTGAGCAATTCCCTGTCCCCTCGCCCAAGGTGATTCATGTGTACAAGGAGGCTTCCCTTTGGCAACAACGAAGTCCCGAGAAGCATTTGAATAGGAGTGAGGCCGCGGCAATCATCCATCTGCCTTCCGACCGAACGAAGAAACGCATGGAGAGGTCCCTCTCCAGCAACAAACATATCGATCTCCTCCTTTGATTCGGCAAGATGAGTGCAGAGTGGAAGCCTGTATTTTTCGGCATACAGGGCCGATAGTTCATAAAGGTCACGGGAAACCGTGTAAGGTGCGTGCGGGGAAATGCCGAATCCACCGCCTTTCCCTTCCGCCTTTTCGAAGAATCGAATGGCCCCGGCAAGCGATTCGGCGGAACTTAATCTACTGCGAATATCCATCACTTCCAGAAACCACCAGACCCTAATTCTCGCTTCTGGAAGAAAGGGAACCAATTCAGGGAACGACTCGATATTAAAGACCGTTGTGCATCCCCAAGTTTGCAATTCTCGAAGTCCCAGCGCGATCGCGTCGAGATAATCACTCTGGTCGAGTGATCGTCTCATGGCGTTAAGGCGTTGAATCCAAGCAGAGAAAGTTCCGTCACCGAACAGTGCTCCCTTCATCATCGTGTAATCAAGGTGGCAGTGTGCATTGATGAGGCCCGGCATGATGATTACCTCGCCAAGGTCTTTCCTGAGTGCCCCGGAATGTTCAGTCTGAAGTTCATCCCATGGGCCGACAGCAATGACTTCACTGCCACGGATTGCCAAACCGCCATCATTGATAGCGGGACCGGTCATGGGTATGAGACACCTTCCCCGATAGAGGCGTGTGGCAACTGGATCGGGCATCAGAACTTCTACGCTTTTTTCGGCAGGTTGCCCTTGGCGATCGGGCGCGCAGCCGCAACGACCAGATTGCACAGTTCACGGCAAATCAGGGGAATCCTACCCTCAGGCAAGGATTCGAGTGAGAGTTTGGATTCCGGGAGCGTTGTGACGGGTTCTCCCGGGGCGAGGTCCCAAAGAATCGTGCGCAGGCAGCCACCCTCAGAGGTGCAACTGCGACTAACCAACTCACCTGCTTGTTGGGGAGTGAGCAGTTGGGTGATACGATACATGCCGGTCTGCCGATCGAGGGTTTCACGCAAGCTCGTGGGATGCAGTCTCTTTGCCAGGAAGGCATGCCATAGCCCCAGCGCCGAGGGGTAAAGATGCTCTAAGGCCATCTCCATTTCTTCAAGGGAGGAGGCCCTGATCACCCAACCGCGCCGTAAGTTAGGGGCCGTTTTTATGGGACGAAAGTTTCCTTCCTCATCATAGCGGGCAACCTCACGCGCACCCGTTGAAACTGACTGGGATATCAGATCATCACGACCCACATCAGCGGCATGACGCAAAGAATAATCCTTACCGAGAAGGACTTCGCCGATCAGCAAACGCCCAGAATCGAGACACTCCTGCAACAGCACACGATTGGCAAAAACAACCGGGGCATCCTCCATAAGCCCTTGTTAATAAAACTTACCGATGCGAACGGCGCTTCACATGAAGCTTGGCGAGTGAGCGCAGTAAGGAGGCCTGAACAATTGCATGTTCCTCTCCTGAAAGCGCCGTTTCTCGCAACTCTCTCTCCGCACGAGCCACAGCCTCTTCAGCGGCCTTCTCGTCGATCTCTTCCTCAATCACGGCCATATCTGTGAGAATCGACACACGATCCGGCAACACCTCGAGAAAGCCTCCGCCCACGGCAAAGGAAAGTTCCCCCTCTTCCGTGGTCACAAGGACCTCTCCGGGGAGGATTTCCGTCATCAGAGGCATGTGATCCGGGAGTATACCGAGACCACCCTCTGATCCGGGAGCAACCACCTGCAGCGCAGTTCCGGTAAAAACGCGCGCTTCCGGGGTAACGATCTCAAGTTGGAGTGAGCTCATTTAAGAGTTCTTGGATGCAGAAATCACCTGATCTATTCCACCTTTCATGTAGAAATCGCCTTCAGGGACTTCATCCATCTTGCCTTCCAGGATCTCCTTGAATCCACGGATTGTATCGGCGATGGGAACGTATTGCCCCTTGGAACCGGTGAAAATCTCGGCAACATGGAATGGTTGGCTCAGGAAACGCTGGATCTTGCGGGCACGATAGACAGTGAGCTTATCCTCAGGGGAGAGTTCGTCCATGCCGAGAATGGCTATGATGTCCTGAAGATCCTTGTAGCGCTGTAGCACCTTCTGGACTCCCCGGGCTACTCCATAATGCTCCTCACCGACAATCTCGGGGGCAAGAGCCTTCGAGGTTGAAGCCAGAGGATCCACGGCAGGATAGATCCCGAGTTCCGCGATGGAACGTTCGAGCACGATCGTCGAATCAAGATGAGCGAAAGTATTGGCCGGAGCAGGGTCGGTCAAATCATCCGCAGGAACGTAGACGGCCTGGAAGGAGGTAATGGAACCGTCCTTGGTCGAGGTGATCCGCTCCTGAAGATCACCCATTTCGGAGGCGAGCGTCGGCTGATAACCAACGGCGCTCGGCGTGCGGCCAAGCAAAGCGGAAACCTCGGAACCTGCCTGGGAAAAACGGAACACATTGTCGACAAAGAGAAGGACGTCCTGATGCTTCTCATCACGAAAGTACTCTGCCATTGCAAGTGCCGTGAGGGCGACACGCAGACGAGCTCCGGGAGGTTCACTCATCTGTCCGTAGACAAGACCAACCTTGGAACCCTCTTCTAGGAAGATAAAGTTGCCGTCTGCATCCCTCACCGGGTGACCCTTTTCATCCTTTTGGACTGCAATGACACCGGACTCGATCATTTCCCCGTAAAGATCATTTCCCTCACGTGTTCGCTCTCCGACACCCGCAAAAAGGGAGTAACCGCCATGTCCCTTGGCGATATTGTTGATGAGTTCCATGATGACGACAGTCTTTCCAACACCAGCACCGCCAAAAGCACCGACTTTACCCCCTTTGGTGAAGGGACAGATCAGGTCAATGACCTTAATGCCTGTTTCCAGAACCTGTGCCTTTGTATCCTGATCGACAAGAGGGGGGGCTTTGCGATGGATGGGCAGCATCTTGTCAGCCTTGACAGGACCACGCTCATCGCAGGGTTCTCCAAGCACATTAAAGATACGACCGAGAACACCTTCACCGACGGGTACGGAAATCGGGCGTCCTAGTGAACGGACTGGCATTCCACGCTTCAGTCCTTCTGTAGAGGACATCGCAATGGCGCGCACCCAATTTTCACCTAAATGTTGCTGAACCTCCAAAGTCACTTTTGCCGACTTGCCATCGATCGAGTAATCGATCTCAAGGGCGTCGTAGATCTTGGGCAGCGAGCCCTCCTTGGTATTAAACTCGGCATCGATGACCGGGCCGATGATTTGAACGATGGTGCCTGTGTTGCTCATGAACTTTAATGTTAGGGTTATTCGATTTGGAAAAAATTGAGGGTAAATCTAGAAGTCGGCAGATTGCTGTTATGCAAGAGCCATCTGGGCAGTTGTGATTTCAAGGAGTTCTGTCGTGATGCTGGCCTGACGTGCCTTGTTGTACTCGAGGGTGAGATCCTTCACGAGACCCTTCGCATTGTCTGTTGCACTCTTCATTGCAACCATGCGGGCGCTTTGTTCAGAGGCACGGGCATCAAGGATCATCTGGAACACCTCGAAGTGGAAGTAGTAAGGAAGAACGGAGTTCAGTACTTCGTCCGCATCCGGTTCGAACAGGAACTGGGATCCCGTTGACTCTGCAGCGGTAACGTCAGAACCAGTCTGAGAAATACCCTCGGCCTTCTCGTCGGTTATGGGGAGAAGAGTTACAAGATGGGGCTTCTGTACCAAGGTATTGACAAATTTGGGGTAAAGCACATCGACGCGATCAAATTCACCAGCAAGAAACTTCTCGAGGCAAAACTTGGAAATCGCCTTGGTCTGCAAGAATGTTGGATTATCGGGAAGGGCAAAATCGGCGATCATTTTGCGCCCTGTTCTCGCCAGGAAAGAAGCCCCTTTTTTTCCAGAAGCTACAAAATACGTGTTTTCCTGATCGAGTTGCGCAGCCTCACGAAGCACGTTGGTGTTGAGCGCTCCGCAAAGCCCCTTGTCGGAAGTAACAAGAAGGACCAGCCTCTTTCTAACGGGGCGAACCTCAAGCAAAGGATGGGAATCCGCACTGACCATGTCGCGCAAGGAAACAAGGACTCGATTAAGAATCTGGGAGTAGGGATGCCCGGCGAGGGCAGCCTGCTGAGCCTTACGCATCTTGGATGCGGCGACCATCTGCATTGCCTTAGTAATTTGGGCAGTGTTCTTGACCGATTTAATGCGCCGGCGGATGTCGCGGGTATTAGCCATGAGCTACTCGTAAGTTTGTTGCTGGCGAGATCAGAGAGTGATTAACGAAAAATAACCTTGAACTCGTCAACGGCTGCGGTGAGGTCCTTCTCGATATCGGCATCGATGGCGCCTTTTTTATGAATGCTCTCAAGGATAGGCTCCTTACGCGTCTTCATGAACTCGGTGAGCTGATTCTGGAAATCCTTCACGCGTTCGACTGGAATGGCATCAAAGTACCCCTTCTGCATCGCCCAAAGAACGGCTACCTGAAGTTCCACGGAAATAGGGTTGTACTGGTGCTGTTTGAAAAGTTCGACGATCCGGGCTCCACGATCCAATTGGGACTTGGTGCGGGCGTCAAGATCACTGCCAAACTGGGCGAATGCCGCAAGTTCACGGAACTGCGCAAGGTCACCCTTGAGTTTTCCAGCCACCTGTTTAGTTGCCTTGATCTGTGCAGCCGAGCCGACTCGGGAGACGGAGAGACCGACAGAAATGGCGGGACGAATACCTTGATAGAAGAGATCGGTCTCCAGATAAATCTGCCCATCCGTGATCGAAATCACATTCGTGGGAATATAAGCCGAGACATCACCGGCCTGTGTCTCGATGATCGGAAGCGCTGTGAGGGATCCATTTCCTGCCTTTTCACTGAGACGTGCGGAACGCTCAAGAAGGCGGCTGTGCAAGTAGAACACGTCTCCAGGATAGGCCTCACGACCAGAGGGACGCTTGAGGAGAAGCGAAATCTGGCGATAAGCCACGGCATGCTTTGAAAGATCGTCAAAAACAATCAATGCATCCATGCCGTTATCCATGAACCACTCACCCATCGCCGCCCCCGAGAAGGGAGCAAGGTACTGATTCGTGGCGCTATCAGATGCGGGCGCTGACACAATGATCGTGTACTTGAGAGCATCGTGCGAGGAAAGGGTGTCAACAACACGAGCAATATTGGCGTTTTTCTGACCAACACCGACATAGATGCTGTAGACAGGCCGGAAGGAGGGATTTCCGGAAGCTTCACCAGCACGGTTAATGTTAGCTTGATTGATAATCGTATCGATCGCGATGGTTGTCTTGCCGGTGGCACGATCACCGATAATGAGTTCACGTTGCCCCCTGCCGATGGGAATCATCGCATCGACGGACATGATACCCGTACTGAGAGGTTGACTAACGCTCTGCCTTTTGATGATGCCAGGCGCGATTTTTTCAACAGGATAGAAGGATTTTGACTGGACTGGTCCCTTCCCATCGATGGGTTGGCCGAGTGAATCGACCACACGACCGAGGAGTTCCTTGCCAACCGGCACTTCAAGAAGGCGTCCTGTGGTCTTCACCTCGTCCCCCTCGGAAATCGACGTGTAATCACCGAGAATAATGGCACCGACCTCGGTCTCCTCGAGGTTCAATGCGAGGCCGTAGACTCCACCGGGAAACTCAAGCATCTCGTTAAGCATGACGCCGCCTAGGCCCTCGATGCGGGCTACTCCATCACCGATCTCACGGACTGTTCCGACATTGGATTTTGCAGCAGTCGCGTTGGAAAGACCGCTGATTTTTTCTTCAAGTTCTTGCAGGAGGTTGCTCATGGTTTTTGTGTTTTGAAAGGTGATTGGTTGCGGATAGCGGAAAATAGGGGTGACTAGAAATTAAGGGCGTTGAGACGTGAAAATACAGAGGCATCCCAGACTTCACTTCCAAGTCTGATGCGAGCACCGCCGATAAGTGAGGGGGATACCTTGAGTTCGATTGTAACCACTCCACCATCGCGGACTTGAAGGGACTTGAGGATTGAGTCACGTGTGTCCGCATCTAAGGGGGTAGCGCTCTCGATCACGGCGTGATGCTTGGCCGTTTCAAGCCGGATCAGTCGCCCGAATTCCCTCAGGGTCTGAACGGCATGACGCGGGGAAGCCTTCACCACTAGATCAGCGATGGAGAGCACTTTGCCGTTGTCCGGGCGGCCAGAATCATCAAGCGAAGACTCAAAGAGTTCACGCGCCTGACGTTTTGCTTCCTTGGGGATCTGCATTGGAGTTCAGTAAATGAGTTGCGTGGCAAAATCTAGGATGCAAGCTCCTTGGAGGCCTCTTCGACAAGGCGTTTCTGATCTTCCAGCGAAAGCACTTTCCCCGCCACTTGAGCCGTGGTCTTGACGACAAGAGCAACCATCTCCCGCTTCACTTCATCAACCATGCGGTTGCGCTCGGAGGTGATTTCGTGACGGGCACGCTCAACGATTGCAGCAGACTCCTTGACAGCCTTCTCCATCTCGCGCTGGGAAAAGGCTTCGTTGTTTTTTCGGGATTCCTCAACGAGATGCTGGGCATCGTCATTCGCCTTGCGAAGAACCTCCTGATAACGGAGTTCTGCCTCGGCCAACTGCATCTTGATCTTCTCGGCATTCAGTTGTCCTTCCTCAATGCGCTTGCGGCGCTCCTCAAGAATCTTAAGCAACGGAGCGAACGCATACCTGTTGAGAACAAAGTAAACGATGAGAAAGAG
>CAINEX010000011.1 GCA_903847935.1 uncultured Spartobacteria bacterium
ATGATGTCGCAGACATCGTAGATCCTGTCGAGGTGGTCGAAATTGGAATGCATGACCGTGTTGTAGAGTAAGCCTCCTGGGTCCAAGGGGGCATGAGTCCACCAGGGCAACGCTTCGACGCTAAGCACCTTGGCCGAGGGCTTGACTTCCTTGATCCGGGCAGCGGCATCACGGAACATATCGGCACTGGCAATCGTCGCAGCCTTGTATCCACTGAAGTCAAAGGTGTGGCAGGGGGGCCACAGACCGATGATATAGGCGGTCAAGACCTGGCCGTTCGGTTCGTTCTCCGGAGCGTAATAGGTGGCGTAGGGGGCGGTCGCCTTCACCATTTTACTGACATAGAGATTCCAGTGTTCGCGAGCGATCGGATTCAACCAGTTGGTCTTGGAGCTATCCTTTGCATCCGTCAACCATGCCGGGAAGGTGAAGTGCCAGAGGGTAACGACGGGTTCGATTCCCGCCTCCTTCAGCTTGCGGCACATCCTGACATATCCCCTGACCGCTTTCTCATTGTAGTGGCCGGGCTGCGGTTCGACCCTGGCCCACTCAATACTGAATCGATAGTGTGTTACCCCGATCTTTTTGAGGGTGGCAACATCCTTGTCAAAATCACTCCAACTATAAAGGGCATCGCCCACCACGGGAGCCTTCTTCTGCTGCACGAGCAGATCCCAGTCCCGGACATAATAGTTGGGATCCCCGGGCTTCTCAGCCTTGTTCTCATATTGGAGACTGCTCGTCGAAATGCCCCAGGCAAAGGGGGCGTAGCCAGTCAGTTTCTCGGCCTGATGCTTCGGCGCCTTATCGAGCGGCCCGAGCGGATGGATGGCGCACCCCGAAAAAAAGAGGGTAAGAGCGAACAGGAAAAGAAGAGTGCGGAGAGAAGTCACCGGGAGGGAGATGGAGTGTTATTGGCAGGTGTGAACAACGGCTTCAACGAACCCATTTTGTCACGATAGAAACCTTGCAGGTCAGGCATTAACGCGTTCAGCATCCACACTGAGTGAGTGCTCAAAGCACCCTTTTTTCTTAGAACACCAGCGCGAAGGTCACCGGTCTTCAGATTCACTTGATCAAAAGGAACCGTGACCTTTTCGTATTCGGCGGGGGAAACCCTAGCCGATTCCAGGGCGTTAGGTCTGTAAATTGAGAGCCACCACCCTTGGTAAGCATCCGGAGAGGTCGGCGGGAGCACTTTAAGAGCAATCTGTCCAACCCGAATGTCTCCACCGGTCTCCGGCAGCGCATAGAGAGCGCCCACCTCGGCTCGGGAATAGAGGATGCCGGCCAAGTAGGCACGGATAATCTTCTTGAATTTCGTGATCTCCTCGGGATTCTTTTCATAGAGTCCGAACTCAAGACAAACCGGATTCTCTGGATTGCCGTAGACATTCATTTCCATCTTTCTGTTCACCCGGAAAGAAAGGTAGGGAATGTTCCTCAGGTATCCGATGGTGATTGCGGTCGCGGGAACCTCACGGAACGTATGGATATTGTCATCGGAGCGGAAGTCCTGAACAACCATACGCCAAGGAGGGAGTTTGCCCGGGTTGACGATCTCTGCGAAATAGGCCTGTTGATGCCTGTTATCAATGATCCTTCTTATCCAGCTTTTGGGAATGTCTTTCTCTCCCATTTTTTGCTGCAGGGTGACGACCTCGGCATCATTGCGGACAATAAGTCCATTGAGAACAGTACCGTCGTTCATGACGAGGCTATCTGGATAGAGATCCAGCTTGGGCTTGTTCATCCCTTCAGCATGAAGGGAGAATCCAGCGAGCATCAGGGCGATCAGTATTCTCTTTATCTTCATGGTTGAACGGACGAACCATTGCTACTAGATCATCTCCCATGCATCAAGCCACCTTCCCTAAAATCCTTGCAGTCGCGGCGAGCCTGATGCTTTCCTTCCTCCTTCAAGGTTGCATCGCTCCGGTCAAGGAATACAAACCACCTCGCGCTGCCATTACCCTGGGTAAGCTTCCGAAGGAACATTTCTGGTGGGGCACGTCAACGGCTCCCTTCCAGAACGAGGACAAGGGATATCCGGTCGGATCGAAATGGTACTACCGAACCGATTGGGATATCTTCGCCGAACACGGAGGCGCCCCACTTCGCGGAGATCAGGCAGTCTCCTCCTGGAGTCATTTCGACAAGGATCTGGAGGCCCTCAAGAAGCTTGGCGTGAGTCATTTCCGATTCGGCGTGGAGTGGGCCCGCATCGAACCGCGTCAGGGAGAGATCAACGAGGAGGCCCTCCAACAGTATGCCGAGATGGCTCATCATGTCCGTCAGGCCGGAATGGAACCCCTCCTCACGCTCTGGCATTTCACCTTCCCCGAATGGCTCTACACGAAAGATAAAACCAAGGCCAACTTTCTGAATCCTGACGTACAGACAGCTTGGCGGGCGCATGTCCGTCGCGTGGTACAGGCCACCAAGTCAGACGTCCGTATCTATGTCCCGCAGAACGAACCCAACGGCGCCTTGCAACTCGGCTGGCTTGCGGCTCATTGGCCACCCGGTCTCTTCTTCCACGTAGGCGGATATAAGAAAGCGATGCGTGTGTGCGCCGAAATGTTTCGTGATGCCGCAACGATCATCCGCGAAGAGAGGCAGGATGCACTCGTCATGGGTATCTGGTCACTGCCCGAGTGGAAGAAACCCAAGTATCTGGCTCCGGACATAGTTTACAATCTCATGCAGCACCAGAACTTCGACCACCTCGATATGGTGGCCGACACCTGCGATCTGATCGGGATCAATTACTACTACTCCCAGGAGGCAAGCTTGCCACGCTTCCTCTTCCGCCCCTCGGGTGAGCACAACTCCAACTACACTCAACTAGGATGGGCGATCGCACCAACTGGGCTCTACCACATCCTCAAGGATGTCCACGATCGCTATCATAAGCCGATCGTTATCACTGAAAACGGTATCGGCACTCAGAGTGGTCAGAAATCTATCCGCTACTTCCGCGAACATGTCGCCCAGATGCGCCGCGCAATAGCTGATGGTGTCGATGTGCGTGGTTACTTTCCATGGACCTTGGTCGACAACTACGAGTGGACCGAAGGATGGGGCCACGCCCAATTCGGCCTCTTCTCATATGATAAGAAGACCCACGACCGTATTCCCTCCCCCTCTGCAGTCTGGTACTCCAATTTTATCAAGGCCTATCCCGAGCCATGACCTGGTACGATCGCGAACCGAGCAAGACGGCCAAGGCCGAGGATGTCGCGACGATTGTTGACAGTATCATCAGGGGTAGACGCTCGGTGCGCGGCTTCCTACCGACCCCGATTCCCAAGGAGACCATCCTTGATATTCTGGATGTCGCAGCCCGTGCCCCCTCTGGCACCAATACGCAACCCTGGCAGGTAACCATCGTGACAGGGGAAAAGAAAGAATCCCTCTCCAGAGAACTGATCTCGACTGCCCTTGATCCCACGCGCAATGCAGGGCATCAGCAGGAATACTCCTACTATCCCGAAAAATGGATTTCGCCCTACATTGATCGAAGGCGAAAGGTCGGTTATGACCTCTACGGACTGCTTGGCATCGCCAAGGGAGAGAGGGAGTTGATGGAACGTCAATTCGCCCGTAACTATGCCTTTTTTGATGCGCCGGTCGGTTTGTTTTTTACCATCGACCGGATTTTGGGCCAGGGAAGCTGGCTTGATTACGGGATGTTCCTCCAAAATGTCATGCTTGCCGCAAGGGCCAGGGGACTTGATACCTGCCCGCAGGCAGCTTTTTGCAAATATCACCGCATCATTGCACGCCATCTTGAGATTCCCGAAAGCCAGATGCTCGTCTGTGGAATGGCGCTGGGCTACGCGGATCAATCAAGAGTAGAGAACTCGCTCCAGACTGAGCGCGAAAGCGTGCTCAACTTTGCAAGATTTGTGGAATAGGATCTCTGGCAGCCTTATTGACGCCCGTTCATCAATCGAGGTCCGACAACCCTGAGACCTTGGAAATCTTTATTAGAAGGGCTTGCCGATTGCAAAGACACGGAAGCCCATTGCACGGAGTTTGTCGTGCGGGAGAACATTGCGTCCATCGAAGAGGAAGGCTGGTTTGAGCATCTCGTCGTGGATTTTCTCAAAATTAAGATCCTTGAATTCGTCCCACTCGGTGAGAACAGCCACCCCGTGTGCTCCCTTGCATGCCTCAAGGGCATTCTTCACGACTACCAGATTAGGATTGGTTTCGGATCCCAATACATCGGCCCTGATCTGAGCCTCGGAGACCTGGGGATCGTAGACATAAACCTTAGCCCCCTCAGAAAGGAGATCACGACAGACAGAAATCGCAGGGGTCTCACGGGTGTCATTCGTGTCCTTCTTGAACGCGAAACCTAGGATGCCGATATGCTTTCCAGTAACCGTGTTAAAAAGGTCGCTCACCATGCGACCCGAGAAGCGCGCCTTCTGCCAGTCATTCATACTCACAACGCTCTGCCAGTAAGCCGCGACCTCGGGGAGACCGAAATGCTCGCAAAGGTAGGAGAGATTCAGGATGTCTTTCTGAAAACAGGAACCTCCAAAACCCACCGAGGACTTCAAGAACTTGGGTCCGATCCTGGAATCATGTCCAATCGCGCGCGCAACCTCCTCAACGTCCGCCCCGGTAGCCTCGCAAAGTGCTGAGATCGAGTTGATCGACGAGATACGCTGGGCGAGGAAGGCGTTCGCCACCAACTTGGAGAGCTCGGAGGACCAGAGATTGGTGGTGAGGATCTTCTCCCTCGGAATCCACCGGGCGTAGATGGAGGCAACCTTTTCGATC
>CAINEX010000012.1 GCA_903847935.1 uncultured Spartobacteria bacterium
GTGTCAGCCTGCTCCTTTTGCTCTTCCACAAGCAGGGCGGAATCTGTTGGGCGGTGACTCTTGTAATTTTTGCTCTTCTTCACCTCTGGAACTGGAATGTGTCACCAGCTCGATCTCTCGCCGATGATCTTATTCGGGAAAGTAATGGGGTTTCCGTTCAGGGAGTGATTATCGGTGAACCTCGGATCAGTCATTCCGGACTGGCGACCTTCCCCTTGAGACTCGAGGAGGTAAGGGGGTTGGAAGGCGAAAAAATCATTACCAAAGCACCGCTCACTGTCCAGGTGAGGTGGTCGGGAGCGCTCCCTTCCTATGGGGATCGAGTGGTCTTCCAGGGAACGGCTGTGAGACCCGCTTCTCCTCGTAATCCGGGAGAGATGGATTATCGACGATGGCTCGCACGACACGGAATCTACACCCGGATTGAGGTTGATCCGTCGATTCCCGGAACAATTCAATCGGGAGGCCATGGAAGTGCCTTGATGGCATTTGCGATTCGATCCCGTCAACGCATGGAGGAAATCCTTTCGATCGATCTTGCTGGAGAGGCAGAGGTGAGGGGCGCAATCGAGGGAATCTGTCTTGGTGTCACCGAGCATGCACCGGAGGGGTTCACGGATGATTTCCGATTTACCGGGACGATGCATCTTTTTGCGGTCTCGGGCTTACATGTTGGCATGCTGGCTGTAATCCTCTGGTTCGCGCTGAAGGCCGTGCGTATTCCCAGGGCTTGGGCTGTGATCCTTACCATTCCCTCACTTTTCTTCTACGTGCTGGTGACGGGGATGAAAATGGGGAGTATTCGGAGCGCCACGATGGCCTCAATCCTACTTATTGGGATTTCACTGTTCCGTCGCTCTCCATTGCTCAACACCCTTGCCGCCGCGGCATTTCTCCAACTTGCTCTTAATACGAACGATCTCTTCTCCGCAGGGTGGCAGTTCTCTTACTCAGTAGTCTTTGCGATCATCGTTGTCGCGCCGGGTATCGAGGCATGGCTCATCCGTTTCCACGAACCTGATCCCTTCCTTCCAGCCAAACTGATCACGACCCGTGAGAGTTGGGGATTCAGAGCCTGGCATCACGTGGCGGGTTTGGCTGCCGTCTCTGCCTCAGCATGGATCGGGGCGATCCTGCCAACGCTCGCCTATTTCCATCTGATCTCCTTCTCCGCCTTCGGAGCAAATCTCCTCGCTGTCCCGCTCGCCTTCCTTGTTATCTCCTTGGGATCCTTATCATTGGTTGCTGGTATATTTTCTAGTTGGATAGCCGGGGCTTTTAACAATGCCAACTGGCTTGTCACCAAACTCCTACTCCTGGTGGTGCAGGGTAGCGCTATGATGCCGGGAGGACATTGGTTTGTGGGACCTGCCGCCCCATCCTCCCCGACAATGACCATGCTGGATCTTCACGGATCCTCCTGCTCCGTCATCAGAGATGACTCGGAATTCATACTGATCAATGGAGGGAGAAAAAGGGATGCCGGTGCTACGATTCTTCCCTGCCTGGAATCGATGGGTGCGAATTCCATTCGATCCTGCCTGATTACCAAGGTGGACGCCTCCCATCTGGGAGGACTGCCGATTCTAAGCAAGGAGATCCACGTCTCGGATATTCTGGTTGCCTCGCAGGGGTACGAGTCACCGATGGGTAAGAGTCTGCTTTCTTCACTGACTTCCCATCCTGCAATGCCTTGCAATTCAATTTCTCTCTCAAGGCGCGTGAGTGCCGAGGTGCTGACGACAGGCGGTGATGGTATTGCCGTCATCCGGATTATGCTGGGTAAATCTCGGATCCTGATTCTCCCTTCGGCTGATCAGGAAATGATCTCATCCCTCTCTCATGTGCCTGATGATTCACTTCAAGCCGAGGTGCTTGTACTACCGCTGGGAGGGGTCGAATTGGCTTCCACGATGGCCCTTATTGCAAGGATCTCACCGAGGGTCGTGATCTCTCCGGTCTCTCCCTTCAAGCGAAATGGAGTTCCAAGCCGTGAGTGGGA
>CAINEX010000013.1 GCA_903847935.1 uncultured Spartobacteria bacterium
GTCACGGGGCTGTCCCACGGAGCCGACATTGACGGTGTAGCGTTTCAAAGGATCGAGGCGAACCGGCTTATCGCCGGGCTTGAGGGAGCGGACGCCCAAGGTTCCCGGATTCTCCTCCCAGATGCCCGGGACATGGGTGTGGCCATTGAAGCTGATGAATGTGGTCTGGGCAGCGAAGTGGGCCTCGGCCTCTGTCGTCTCATAGATGTAGTTGAACTCGGGCGGCTCATTCAGGGAGGCGTGCGACAGAGTGATCGGATCCAGGTCCACGGTGATCGGGAGGTCCTTAAGCCAGGCGAGGTCTTTCTGAGGAACTTGGGCCTTGGCGATCTTGAGAGGCTGCCCCACAGAAGCCTCCCAATCCTCCTCGAGGATCTTGTCGACCAGGAGGAGCATGGCCTCGTGGTTGCCAAGCACGCTAGCGGCGCAGTTCTCGATCACACGCCTGACACAGGCACCCGGCTCGGGTCCGTAGCCGACGATGTCCCCCAAGCAGAACATCCCCCTGACCGGGAAGTCGGCGATATCCTTCAGAACAGCCTCCAAGGCATCGATATTCGCATGGATATCACTGATGACAGCGAAGAAGTTGTGGGCGGTGTTGGTGGTGGATTTTGTCGGTTTTGTTGTTCTTGGCATAGGCATCGTGTTGGTTGGGTTGGATTACGGAAAAAAACATCTCCCTGTACCCTAAGGGGATGTTGTCAAGTCACCTGGCGCCGAGCAGCTCTAGCGCACCATAGGCATCATCCTGCTTGAGGAGGTGCTCCACGGCCCTGACGAGGTTGGCGGCGGGGTAGAAACTCCATCCCACATAGCGGGCGCCGAAACGACCATTCTGCTCCCAGATCAATTCCCATGATGCTGAAAAACCCCATGGCTCCAGGGGCATGTGGTAGCAGCCATCGGTTTCGATCTGCACGATCGGAACGGCGGTGGCGCTGAAGCCCCCATCGGTTAAACGGATCGACTCCAACCGGACGATTCCGATGAAGCCCTCCCGATAGATGACCTTGTCCTGATGGAGGCCCCTGGAGATGTGCTTCCAGAGGGAGTCTTTGATGGTTTTGTCGGTGGTTTGTGTAATCGTGCTCATGATCGCAGTGGTTAGATCTCCAGCTTGGTGCTCTCCCCCAGCTCACGGAGCCGGTGTTGCAGTGCGGGAAGGACGAGTTCTCCCTCGGCCTGAGCAAAGTGCCAGTTACTTCCCGGATGGGGGCCGAAGTAGTAATCCAAGCGTCCGATCTCCCGGCCACTCGGATCACTGACCGAACCGTTACCGAGATCCAGACCCGAGAGATAGCTCAGGGCGCGCGCCTCGGGGGATTCCCTGATCGCGTAGTCCCACTCGATGTAGTTACCCCAGAGGTCCTCGTCGACCGGGTCATCCAGCCAGGAGTGATCTGTCGTGCTGAGACTGTAGTGCTCATTTTTCTCCGCCCACTCCGCGACCGTCTCGGGATCGGAAACATCGATGTGCTCCCTGCGACGCAGCCACCACTTCCAGGAC
>CAINEX010000014.1 GCA_903847935.1 uncultured Spartobacteria bacterium
AACCCGGGCATAGGGCGGGCTTGATTTTTGGATTGCCCGAAGCCTGTGTCACCAACGTGCTTCTGCAACATGTCGATATTACGGCTGATAAACCGTTCGGCATCTACTATGCCCGCAATATCCGCTTGGAGGATTGCAAAATCATCACGCCCGAAGGGACAAATAAATTGGACGTGACGCATGCACAGGTAGAGATCATTCCCCACTAATGTTGAGTGACCTTTTGGGCTTGGTTGTCCCAAAGACTAACACACCAACTGGCTCAAATCTCCAAGGTCACGTCAGGGTCATCCGCCTCATTCTCTTTGAAACAGCGGCGACTGCGGCGAGAAATACCTTGACGGAGATTTTCTCCCAGATGACCGCCTCATTCTCTTTGAAACAGCGGCGACTGCGGCGGCTCAGCAAGCATCTCTTCACGAAGGAAGGTTCCCCGCCTCATTCTCTTTGAAACAGCGGCGACTGCGGCGTTGAAGGCGTTCGCCTTGGCTACTAGCCTAGCCCCGCCTCATTCTCTTTGAAACAGCGGCGACTGCGGCTTCACGATGTGTATTATGCTATTCCACAAGCATGCGCCGCCTCATTCTCTTTGAAACAGCGGCGACTGCGGCAGGACTGATGCCCTAAAGTTTGCCGTAGAAAGGTTTCCGCCTCATTCTCTTTGAAACAGCGGCGACTGCGGCCAGGGTGGTGATTCCGATGGTGGCGGCCATATACACCGCCTCATTCTCTTTGAAACAGCGGCGACTGCGGCGTTTCGGTTTAAGCGTCTCCACCGAGTTGTATGCTCCGCCTCATTCTCTTTGAAACAGCGGCGACTGCGGCTTGAATTGGCAATCCTATTGGCGATCTCCTGCACATCCGCCTCATTCTCTTTGAAACAGCGGCGACTGCGGCTGTAGTCCTTTTCGTCTTCTTTGATCGGGAGGCGCAGCCGCCTCATTCTCTTTGAAACAGCGGCGACTGCGGCCTGCGTGGCCTGGGCGATCCTCCGTGAGAAGATCTCCGCCTCATTCTCTTTGAAACAGCGGCGACTGCGGCTACACCAAGGCAACTCTTCCCTTTCAGCAATTTACTGCCGCCTCATTCTCTTTGAAACAGCGGCGACTGCGGCATTTGAAGAGGCAGGAGAGGTCGAAGTTCGCCAACCGCCTCATTCTCTTTGAAACAGCGGCGACTGCGGCCCACCCTATTGTTTTGTTCAGATTATCAGAGTTGATTATTCGTCACGCGAGCGCCCCATAGCATGAGTCGTAGAATACTAGATTCGCTTGTTTCGGACGACCGTAGAGAAGGCGAAACTATCTGTCCGATGTGCGTGCGAGCATTCACACAGGAATACCGCACCACTTAGGGCACTCGCAAACCGCAGTCGTCGCGATTTCAAAGAACATGCTTTTCCGAGGGCGGAAGAAAAGAGGTCGTTGGCAACGTGGCCTTAGCCATCTAGCCATAAGTTTGATACCAGTACCAACAAAAAGCGTCAACAGGTCACACAATCGTCACCATGGTCCTCTCCAGGTAGGGACGGCCCAAGGACTCCAGGGAAAGCCCAACATCGCTCGCTTCCGGGCCGAGGGCAATGAAGAGCACCTGATCCTCGGTTGAGTCGATGATTTCCGCGAGCGCGGTCTTCGCCTTGGAAAGCCTCATCGAGTCCAGAAGGCACTCGAACACGGAGAACTGCAATCTCACACCGTACCCTTCAAGAGTCCGCGCGACACCCCGAAGCCGTTTTGGGTCGGAAATATCGTAGGTAATGATGTATCGACGACGGGCCATGGTCAGCGAGTCGTGAATCCGTGATAATGCCGTGCCTCTCCACGGCAAAAGCGCCAGAGTTGACGCGCCTGCACCTCCAGCATCCGGCGATAGGACATCTTATAGCCGAACTCGGGATGGGAGACCTCGGTATCCATCCGCCGGAACCACCCCTCCCAGAAGACCTTCCTACCCCTGTCGTTAAGAAATGTCCCGGAGGTCGTGGAAATGAAGTCCGACTCGAGAATCTCTCTCCGATTGATCAGTGAGATCACCACGCTATCGGCGATGAGGGGACGAAACTCCTCCATCAGATCGAGGGCGAGCGCGGGCCTCCCGTAGCGGGGTTGATGCAGGAAACCGAGAAAAGGATCCAACCCCACGGCATGACAAACCCCTGCGGCCTCCTTGGAGAGTATGCTGTATCCTAAAGAAAGCATCGCATTGACCGGATCGCGTGGTGGTCTCCTGTTGCGTCCCTCAAAGACAAAGCGGGCCCAGGAGCATCCGCTGATCATGGTTGGGAACTGCGAGAAATAGAGCGCTGCTGCTGCCCCCTCAACGCCCCTTGCTGTATCGAGGTCGGAGGCCTCCACAACCATCGTGCGGTATTCCGCCATGGTCTTGAGAACCCCCTCGGGAACCTCGCCATTCCGCATCAGCATGACCCGCTGGTTGTGGATCTTAGCCCGCAGGGCTTCCCTTGTGAGGATCAGCCTGATCCCCGGTTGGTCAAACATCCGGTACTGCCCCCTCCTCGCATCAACGCCGCTTGCCGGAAGTCCTCCCAGCATTCCAAGAAACCGACCGGCCGCCGAGAAATACGCTACGTTGACTTCCCGTTCTAGCAGGGCGTGGACGAGTTGGGAACTGACCTGGGGCACCCCGTAGAGAAAAAGATGACGGATCTGGTATAGAGGAAGTTTTGCGACAGTCTCTCCTTCCCGTGTGACCATAATCTGGTCACCGCGAATTCCGACATGAGCCCTCGAATCCTGAACCACCAGAACTTCCCCGTCTCCGCTCTCAGGCCTCGGGGGTACGGAGGGGAGAGGCGGCTTTCCATCGTCATCAGCCCACCAGGCACTCTCCTGTGGAAGGCAGACCGGATAAGCTGAGCAATGAAGACACCGTGGATCACCCTTCAGTGGCGGAGGGCAGAGACCCGAGGCTGCGACCTGTTCCGCCTCATCCCGCAGGGAGCGAACCTCTGCTAGAAATGCCTCCGTCAGGTCAACGGGCACCCGCCTCTTATCGGCGGCATAGTAGATCGAGGCACCGGAGACAGTCATTCCCTCAGCCTTGAGGAGCAGGGCATAGGCCCCGACTTGAACTGCATCGGCATGCTTTGCGACCCGTGCGCCATCGTCATCTCTCCGTGCGCTCCCTTTCTTGTAATCGACGATCTCAATTCCGCTAGAGCCCTGCTCACAGATATCGATCTTTCCGGTCAGTCCGAGCGCGACATTCTCAATCTGGAGACTGCGGAGTACAGCACCTTCCGGAAGATCCAATTCAGCAGGATCTTGCGTCATCCGACCGGGCTTGTCCGCCCGGGAGTGGACGGCCTTTCCATCGGCGACATCGGCGTTCTCGACGAAGATCCCCTCCACCCACTGGTAATAGAAAAGGCGGGGGCAGTAGGCGTAGTTCTGCAAACGCCGGACCGGCATCAGGGGAACGGATTCCTCCTGCATCGGATCACATCGGGATGTTGTCTTCTGCCTCCTCGGAGTGCTTCCCTGCCTCGGCTAATCCGTACCGTCGTAGACGATCCTCATTGATCGCTACAATCTTCGGGAGAATCGCTCCGTTCACTGCGTGCCAGAGGCCGATACCTGAGGCAATGGGGATGGTCTTGCCCCCAAGAGTGATCTCGCCCCGGTCGAATTTCGCGATATCGGCCGGATCATGGAAGAAATTGGCCGACTTCGAGAGCTTGGTGGAGGGTTCTCCCTCCATCCTGATGGGAAGTCCTTTCTTTCCGAAAACTGCGATTTCTCGTCTGTTCTTTGCCAGCGTGGAGATCTGGTCACCTGTTTTCTCAGATCGGATTCTGTGAAGGAGATGCAGGGACTCGGGTGCGGCGATGGCGCGGAATGCCAGGTTGATCGCCGCATTCATGTCCGACTGCACGAGGCGGGACTTCTCCCCTGCCCCGACGAAGAGAGGGCCGCCTGTTTTCTGAAGCAGAAGGGTGCAGAGACACTTCCCAGCGGCACGGCGGGAGGCATTGATAGAATCAAGCAGTTTGAACTGCATGAGGAGACGGAGATTGGCCTCCCTCAGGTCATGCTGTCCGGATGCCGCCTGGATCACGGAGCGTCGTTCCAGAATTTCCCTTAGGTAATCGTCGAGTTCCGCACGTTCCTCGCAACGGGAGCCGGCCTCTCCGGTCACTGCGCAGAATCGGGAGGAGTAGGCGGCGGGGACTTCGAGAACGGGGATGCCAAAGGGTTCCTCGATCAGCATCTTCACCTTGTCTCGCACGGCGCGGTGCGCCCATTTCATCAGGCGGGAGTTCTCCGAGGGAGCTCTCCCTTGCGAGGAGAGATAGCGGCCGAGATCCTCGATCACGACGAGATCGACGGGTTCACGGCCAGGGATCCGGGTGTATTCCCCGTGATGATCGCCCTCCTGACGGACTTGGGCTGAAAGGCTGTGGGGCGCGAGCTTCACTCCAAGGGCTTGGGCAAGAATCAGATGGGCCGTCTGATCGACCCGCTGTTCCTTGATCCTGTCGATCTTTTCGAGAAGGTCGCGGCACGGCTCCCCGGAGTCACGTCCGGTATCTGCTCGCCCGAACTTCGCCGGCTTCCCGGCCTCACGATCAAGGGCCCTGTTGTATCGCAGGAAGAGTCTCCGGAGGTTCTCCATCTGCTCGATTCTCGCTAGGGAGAGTCCCCTCTGTCCCCGCACAGGCAGCTTTGCTCCCTCTCCCCGAGGAATCCTGACGAGATCTCCGTAGGGAGAGTCTCCTCCTCGTTGCTTCCACTGCCAATGATCCTCACGGAGAGGCGCGACACGATTCGCAAGGGCGACAAGATGGGGAAGAATTCCGGAACGATAGGAGGCAAAGGCCGAACCCGCGGCTGATCTGAAGGCGGCAATGTCTCCCGAGTGCAGATTGCCGGCCCATCGGGCAACCTCGTCGTCCTCCCACTGATCAAGTTCTGCGATAAGTTTCTTGATCAGGGAGTCTTTGCGGAGCGGATCGGTTTCCTTCTCCGGATCGAAGCAGGACCAACGGTGGAAGGTCTGGAGACGGCTGAGTCGTCGGTTGGCCAGTCTGAGGAGTGCATCGTTCTGTTCGGGATACGATTTCACCAAACGGTCGGTTCCGATCCAGTTCTCGGGCTCCTCGGCAAGGAGAGCCTTGGCGAGTTCCAAGGACTCTTTCCACTCTTCTTCGGAAGCCATGCGTCCGGTCTTGCCGGAGAGTTCCTGCCCCATGTGCCCATCCTTCCCCCGGGTCATGGCATCCTCTCCAGGTAGCCGGTGCATTCCAGTCTTCAGGATCTCGGCAAACCACTCGCGCTTTCCGTCATGCCCGATGAAACGGACGGGGCGCGGTGTCATTGGCTCCGTCGCTGTGATCCGGAGAAGAGCCCAAGATCCCGCAGTTCGTTGGCCGAGATCGGTTGCCAACACGGTGAATCCTTTGCCGAGAATCGTCGGATTCTCCCACCAAGGAGAGACCTTCATCTTTGTGGGGTCGACCGTCGCGGGCCAGTGGAGGTGGATGCTTTTATCCTTCGTCCCGTTGAACTGGCGGTCCCACAGGGATGACTTTCCTAACGCCTTGCGGATCGGCTCCGCATCAACATCTGCGGCAAAGTTTAGCAGGAAACGAAGGGAACCCGATGAATCGAAGTCGGGCATGAGCGAGACGGCGGAATCAAATGGGGAGGGATCCGGCTTGGATAATTTTAACCCAAGCGCCTTTGTGACTGGCTGAAGCCATCCATCCTCGCTTCCCAGCAAACCATCGCGGAGAAGTCTGGGAGCCTCAAAACGAAGTCGGCATCTCTGTTGCCGTGCATCATCACCCTCAGTCGCCATAGAGACTTCCAGGCAGTCCACACCTAGGTATTTTGGAGCCGATTTACCTTTCATGTCGCTGAACATGAAAAGTCTGCGCGAATAACGGGGCTCTGCCGGAGTCAGATTGATCGCCTCGTTGCATTTTAGGTAATCCGCAACGGATTCATGAAGATCGGCCAACCGATGAAGGAAGCGGTTATCCCCAGCCTCCTCTCCCTCTTCAGGATCTGAATCCATCCAGAGAGGCCGAAACCTCGGCTCGCAAAGCGTCAGGAACAGCGAGACGGATCCAATGACGGAGGATTTCCCTTCCTTGCCCTGATACTCTTTCACCGCATCTTCGAGATCGGATGCAGACACATCCACTCCAAGTTTGGAAATCAGTTTCTTCCACTCATCCACAATATCCCGAAGTCCTCGTAGTGAGGCACGGGTCACAGTCCATCCACCCTCGCGGATTGGGAGACTTCCATCACCGAAAGAATGGTGCTTCATCTCTCCGACGACACTCTCGGAGAGACCCTGTGTCATCTCCTCCTCCAGCTCCCAAGCAAGTTTCAGGAGCTCGGGATCAAGTGCTTCTGGCAGTTCGGTCTCTTCGCCCGATTCCTCCTTGGTGGGCTTCCATCCCTTGATCGGAGATCCGATCAGGAATGCAATCAGCCCTCCGAGATCCTTTTTCTTTTCCTCCCGTTCCTCGGTTTTCAGACGGAACTGGTTCAATGCCTTGAGAGCCTCCTTGAAGGCCGCGATGTCGAACTCTTTCCATGTCGGCTTGCCAGGATGAGGCGGATTCCAACGCGGCAATGCCGTGAAGGCTTTGAAAATATAACCGCGGCTACCGCGCGCCAACTTCACTGGATCGTCTCCGAGTGCCCCAAAGTCGATCCCTTCCTGTTTTTTCGTCGAGCCAGATGACTTGGGCGGAGCTTTGACTCCAAGTTTCAGGCAAGCTGCGGTGAGGCGGGATGGGAACGCCATGAAGGCGATCGAAGAGAAGAGCAAATCTAAGGAGATGTTCCCCCCTCGATTTTTGGGAATAGTAAAGTTTTCAGGCAGATCTTTTATCGCTTCCCTTATGCTGGCGATTTGCAATCCAGGATTAGAAATTTCATTCAAGAACGCAGCAAGCCGAGCAGAGGGACTAGCGATCATCTTATTTTCCAAGTGATCGATCGCTTGGTTAAGACGCGTGATGGCTTCCTGACCTTCATAGAACTCTCCTGGCGAAACCTTGATCGTCCAAGAGAGATCCATCTCAGCGGCGATAGTCTTCAGATCATGATCTTTCTGTTCGCCATGAAGAACAACAGCCAGCCTATCATTCCCCTCATCTGAGGCCAGTGAAGTAGCGCTATAGTCAAAAGTTGCCTCTGTGTCAGAAACACAGATCTTGGGCAGATAATCCCTACCTTTCTTTTGGATTGCCCCTTCGCCGGAACACTCCTTCAAGACAAGAGCCAGAGCATAGGAGAGAGCCATCTTGTCGATGGTTTTTCCATCAAGGATCGCCTCATAGGCCCGATCAATCGTCGCGGATCCATCCAAACCGATCCACGGCGCCACGGAATCCCTGAGCGACCGGGCTCCGGCACGGGCCGCATCGGGTTTGGGAAATTTCTCCCACGACTCCGCCATCCTTTTAGGAAGATCCGTCATCAGGCGATCCGCCCCGCTGATGTGTTCCTTGGCTAACGATGCCAGCGCCATGAGGTAGTAGTTCACGGCATCCTGGAAGATCGCGTGATGCCGCCAGAGCGGACAACTCGACTGATCCTGCCCAAAGACAACCTGCTCAAAAGTGCCGTCTTCTTTCTTGGCTTCGATCCGGGTGACCCGGCCTTGGTAAATTCGGTTCATTCGTGAGATGTCCTACCAGTAACGGGTTGCACTACATGTGACGAGTTCATTTCTCCCATTCTACCTCCCCATCAAGACACCAAGTGTCCTAGGTCCAAAATTGTTTTGCCTCCGCATTTCAGAATCCCAGCCTCCCGCCATGCCTAAATGCCGCGACGAGATCATGACAGTCCGCATTCCCACGGATGAAAAAGACTTATTTCAAACCATTGCCGACAAAGTTGATGTCACTCTGAGTGATGCCGTTTGCAGGGCAGTCCGTGACTTCATTGAGGCCAATCCAATTCCGGCTAAGGGGAAGGCAAATTAACTCAAAAACTGGGTGCAGGGAATGTGGGGAATCAAGTCGATCAGGCTCGATTGTCCTTTTTTAGTGTCACTTATCTGTCACACCCGCCTATCCCAAAAACGCCTAAACCCTGATAAAAAGAGAGTGCAGCCGAAGGGAGTCGAACCCCTAACCTTCTGATCCGTAGTTAATTATTGACTTATGAATAAAAAAGATTAATAATCTCCTTTATGATATATAAAGAATCTTATATATATGGAATAACAGATTTGACATGCGGTAATAATAATGTCAACTTAGCAGAACATGTCGAAACTCTGCAAAACAAAAAAAGTGCAAGGAGAGTGCAAGGGGTGAAAGCTGTCTATTCTAAAAGTGACGCTCGGTATTGGTCTTTGAATCATCGGCTCTTCAAATGGGAGGGATCAGCCAACTACTCATTCCAGCTTCAATACAAGGGAAAGAGGCACGCATTCTCTACCGGTGCCTCGGATAAAGCTCTTGCGGCAAAAATTGCGGCCGGCATTTACAATGACTTCTTGAAACTCGGTGTTGAAGCAACATTAGAGAAGCACAGACCTAAAACAGGCTCTCCGGACAGGGCTGCCACTATTGGCGAGTGGATTGAGGCCGCTAAAAAGATTTCTAGCGTTAATCCTGCCACGTTTAACTGTTATGCGGCCAGCCTTCGTCTGATTGCAGGGCAAATCGCCGCTGGAAATAAAAAGAAACTCAGCAATTCGCGTTTCGGGCCCAAGTCTGGCGGGGCGGCAACCTATCGGGAATCCATCAACTCTCTCTCTTTGGATATACTCACGCTGGCAGATATCCAGAAGTGGAGGATTGCTTATGAGGCGAAAGGGAAAACACCTCTGGCAAAACAATCTCGTCGTACAAGCTGCAATTCCACGATCAGGCAGGCACGATCCTTGTTTGCTCCTAAAGTTGTGAAATTCATTGATGATTTGAAACTGCCTTCGCCATTGCCTTTTGAAGGTGTTGAATTTTTCCCGCGCCAGAACGCCAAGTATTTTTCCAAGATCGACCCAGAAGAGTTGTTGAAAAAAGCCCAAACAGAGCTTGCAACACAAAATCCCGCCGCATTTTTGGCAATGTTCCTCGCTCTTGGTGCAGGGCTACGAAAAGGAGAGATTGACTCCTTAATGTGGAAACAGGTGGATTTCGATAAAGCTTTAATCCGAGTCGAGGCTACAGATCAGGCAGAGCTAAAGACCTCTGACTCTCGCGGTGAAGTACAGATCGATCTCGGAATGGTTAGCATTTTAAGGGGTTACCACGCAAAAGCTGAAGGGCCTTTTGTGATCGAGTCGAAGATTATCAATAGCGGCGCAAGAACATGGGGCCGGCAATATAGGGCTAACGGAGCTTTTGAAACCCTCAAATCATGGTTGAGAGAGCAGGGTGTAGAGGCTCGTAAGCCTATCCACGAACTCCGTAAAGAGCTTGGATCCCTCGTTACCCGTGAGTATGGCATCTACGAGGCCTCACGAATGCTACGCCATTCTAGCCTAGCAACGACAGAGGCTCACTATACGGATTTAAAATGCCGCCCAGTTGTAAATGTGGGTGGGTGGTTGATACCAGAGAATGTTACTCCAATAACCTCAGGATATCAAAAAACACATCAAAAGGTGAAAAGGGTTGAGGCATAAACTTAAAAGCACGAGAAATCTCGTGTTGTTATATGTTCCAATATATTCCATTAAATCATTGACATTAAATAAAATTAGGTGTAATATGTCTAAATGAGACAAAAGAATAATAAAACAGAAATACATAATGGAAAATTACTTATAGATTATACGAATCCTGAGTCGGTATTACTAACAAGGGAGGAATTGGCCGGCCGTTGGAAGTATTGTACTGAAACACTTAAGAGATGGGAGAAGTCAGGTAGAATTCCATTTATAAAGCTCGGTAAGGAGATCCGATACAGGCTTTCAAGTATTCAGGAGATAGAGCTTCGCTCGGAGGTGCTTCTATGATGGAAGGCTCTTCTTGGATAAGGCCGGTTCGTAATCCGGTCGCTCGAATACTCCTGTCGAGTACGCTGCCTGATGATGCTTTAGCTGTTTTGTTGAATGTTGTTGGTCATGAAGAGAGCAAGATAAAGACGTTCCTATCCAATATTACAGATTACTTGTGGGATTATGTTGTGAATCGCGGCCCTTATAGAACCGAGGAGATGGCAATTTTGGATTTTGATACGGAGTTGAGAGATATTCTGAAAGCTCTTGGCCCAAGGGTTGATTTGACACACTTCGAGCCGGCGAGACTCACGGATTCCTCTTATCATGACAATTTATTGGGAGCTTGTGCTTCTGAGGGCGTTCTCCTTGAGCATCGCTTTGTCGAAGGTGTCCATGTTGACTTGATAGGACGCGCGACAACTGTATTGAGGCACGTTCTACGTCTCAAATTTGAGAATATCTATATGGACGTTTCGGAAGAACCTGAATCGTTCCATATCCTCTACCTAGAAGCTCGTGCGGGCTCCTATGCAACTAGGAAGCTGCAAACTCTATCAAAGCTCGTAAAACTACTCCTACGCACAGTGCCGGCCGTTTCTGGCACTGTTGCTCAAAGCAACGTCGGAATTACACGAATGGAGGGCAATAGCGGCTCATGGAGGTTTGTTACAGAACCGAGTCCGTTCAATTATCCGATAAGCCGACTAGAGAAGTTATTTCTAATGGCCGGCGCTGCCTCGGCAAAAGTTTTAGAGGATGAAACTAAACCAAGGGTCGTCTTCCTCTGTGAGGATAAAGCAGAAAAATTGGTTTTAGAGTCTATGAAGTTGTATCCGGAGCGTACAAACCCTTATTTCTTTGCTTCGAAGTACGGCATTTACTCAGAGAACTTCTTGAAGAGGTTAAAACATGGCCTTTAGGCAATTGTTACCCCTTTCAGAGTGCTAGGATGCTTGCTGGATAATTATATTTTAATGAATTTTAAGTTGCTATTTTATATAGTGATTACCCCTCCATATTTTTTGAATGTATAGTGCTACAGTTAGTGAGAGACTGGTCTAGGGCATCCATGGCAAAAAAAACCGGGGAGCAGAAGATTTGAGAAAATTAAAATAGTTTTTATATGCGCAATATTTCCAATTATTATAAGAAAGGATTTGGGGATTTCGATAATACTGTAGTCAGTGAAATCAGTGAGTCTTTTAAGGATTTGAGATGCTCAATTCTTTTACTCCTCTACTACCGTATTGTCTTTTTACTATTATGAATACAGAAAGAGATAAAAACAGGAAGCCTGCTAACATGGTTATTAATGATCTAAAATTAATTTCCGACAGATTATCACTTGATGAAGCAGGAAACATTAAACTTGATAATTGGACTTTAGATCCATTCTTTGAACCAATTATACGTATTAAAAACTGGTCTTTATTTCTTACTTTTCACTACAGATGGAGAAACTTGTATGAAGAAAGTGCAGAAAAGGAGCGGCGAATGCAGATTCACACGATGTTCAACAATACAAGGCTAGATCTAGGTCTTTCAAGTAACGATCTTCAGTATTATGGGGTAACAGAAATGCAAGGAGGACGCTGTCACACTCACACCGTCTGCCTCAGTAAGTCAGGAGCAGATCCCAAACTCCTTATTGAAACAGTCAAGAGAGTTCAACCTTATGAGATGTTTATCCCGAACAAAAACACCGAGGAAAAAGCCACAGATATAATACAAGAACCACTCAAGCTAATTAGCTACATTTCAAAGATTAATAAAAATGATTTAGAATGTAAATTTATCCATCATTCGAAAGACTTCATCAATTTTTACAAAAATTACGTGAAGTATCAGGTTACATAAAGCTAGGTAAAGTGATATCTATGATCCGACTCCAAAAGACTTTGGTAAGCAGTACGACCCTTTGGATGATGACTGGAAACCCGATGTCACCGAATCCTTCGCTCGCTTCTTCTTACTCGCTTTAAAAAAGAATTATTGAAGCGTGCTACTTTGAATGAGGGACGATCTCCTCAGTCTTGGAATCGTATCGGAATTTGAGGATCTCTCCCGAAATTAGGAGGCGAATAGCTGCGGTAATACAAGGCAGTGGTACGCTGAACCATTCCTTTGGTGTCACGTAGTTGCCCTCCAGATCTGTTACTTGAACGTCAACCTTCGCCGGCTCAAAGAAGCGGTGAATCAGCTTCTCCAGCTTCGTTAGATTCACGTTGTAGCATTGAAAAGTGCTGACCACTGCAACCGATGCCATGAGATAGGTTGCCTCGTTATGAGCGTTCTGAATCCGAGTTTCAACGCTCCTACGAGAAAGACCAATTTTGTAGAGATTTGGCGTGGATCTTATGTCTTCGTGATCGCTTAGCGAACGTAGAACGTAGATGTAGCCAGTAGAGGCATCCTCATCAGTGACAACCATCGGGTTAAGCAAATTATCAGTATGGTCTGTTACCCGTTTGCCATCCTTGTAGAGTTCAGCTGACAAGGAGCGTAATAACATAGCAGACTCGGTGCCGTTTTCAAAAATACAGCGTAGTCGAGCATTCCACTTCCCCTTTTTTTCCACACGTTTCCCAACCTCATTAACCAAAAGAAGAACCCCCTTTAGAACATAGAACTTACCCGCTTCAATCTGCTGCTCATTGGCAAATGGTAGAAGTTTTCTGCTGCCCATTTTGAGTTGCTTCTGACACTCCGTAAACAGTTCCTCAAACTTGGCAAACTCCTTGCATGGTTTCCTTTGGGCAAAAAAATCGGGTGACTCAAAGTCCTTTGTAAGTGGGATATTCTTGATGGTAAGAATCTCGCTCCCCTCCTTGGACAGGGTGTCTAGAAAGTCATCGTCGAGCACTTCATCAATCGACTTTGGTGCTATTGCTTCCGCTACATGAAGGAGTCCATACTCGTCAAACTTCTGAAGCATTTCCCTTTGAGCTTGGTCACTCCTTATTGCCTCCAGACGTGCAAATAGAAGCCTCTCGCTGAGTTGTTCGCCATGCTCAGAGGGGGCTATCTCATTCGTTTCGACAAACCGAAGGATCTCTTGAAAGCCGGCAAGGAGCTTCTCTTCTTCCGTGGTTTGAGGAGTTCGCTTGGGTTTTACTTTGAGCAGCCCAAGATCATCATCAGCGATAAGCTGATCAAGTTGCTCGTCGGTCATGGCTACTTTCCACGCTCTTGCCGGCGTTTTTTGATGTGGATTAACGCAGCAGCCATACGCTGCTCTAAGGGGTCAACAGCCGTAAGGATTGGCTCCCTGCCCTTTTCCTTTACGAAGACCTTAATCTTCGGAAACAGGAGGATGGCTTCCTCATCTGTCATTTGAATCCGAGTGCCGGCAATACAGTCTTGGATCACCTTCAATGTCGGGGCATTCACGTCCTTGGACATGATTTCGTAGGCTCTCTGGAATGGGTTGATGGAATCGATGAGGTCGATGCTGAGATCGTCGATATTGATGAACTGACCAGCCATTCGGATGAACCGTTTGTCACCCTTGATCTGGGTTTCTGCTCCTCTAATGGCTGAATCTGTTACGACGTGTTGACGAATCTGCTCCCTCTCCTCGTTGGTAAGGTGGGGGTACTTCGTCTCAATGACTTTTGGAATCAGTACCTTGTTCAGAACCTCCGGATCTACCGTTCCAGTAATTGCCTTCGTAACCGATTCGTCGCTCAAGATGGCTGCTTTTAAGTCGTTGATATCTTGGGCAATGATTTTTTTTACCCGTTCGGTGGTCGGCTTTTTTAATCCCTTCACACAGATCTCACCGGGTTTGGTTACTTCACCGTCTACCTTCGGCTTGAACTTGATTACGGGGGCAAGGACTTGCTCCATCAGTAACGAGCACGTGATCGCCTTCAGCATGTTGTTCACTGAGATGGCAACATTGGCTTCTTTGGCATCTGGTTGAGCCACCAGATTAGTGAATTGTGCATGGGTCTTTCCTACGCAGTCACGAGTGCACCGACCGATGATCTGAATGACTTCCGTGAGAGATCCCCGATATCCAACGGTCAAAGCATGCTCACAGTATTTCCAATCGAACCCTTCTTTTGCCATTCCAAGGGCGATGATGAGATCGACATCATCCGCATCCTTCATCTGGCGAAGGTAGGAGATCACCAGATTGCGCCTCACGGGATCATCATCGACTAGATCAGCAACCTTAATCGTCTTCCCTGTCTTCTTGTCCTTGATGTAGTGAAGTCCCGTTAAGGGATCGGTATAATCGAACTCACCGATAAGATCCAAAATAGAGTCCACTTCGCCGTGCTTGTCCTTGGTGGACTCGCCGGCTCTGACATGCGGAATGTGAAGGATAGTCTTTTTACTCGTATCCAGAACCTCCCCAATCGCTGACAAATAGCGTCCTTGGTAGAAGTGGTATCCGATCCCAAGGGACTTGAGGTAATCATACCCATTCAACTGCTCATAGTAGTTGTAGGTAACGACGGTGAATTTGACCTCATCCTCTGGAAGAAGAACCGGCTGACCATCCCCCCGAAAGTAGCTGCCAGTCATGGCAAAGAGGTGGGCATTACTGCTCGTCATCAAGCCTCTTACCAACTCTCCAAGCCGGCTATCCTCATTGCCAGATACGTGGTGGAACTCATCAACCGCAACCATGCAGTCGTTAAACTTTGCTGTATCAGTCTGGTCGAAAGCAAAGCGAAGCGTGGCGTGAGTGCAGACAAGAATCAGATCATTGCCTTCTAGGAAGCGTTTGAATGCTGCCACTTTTGCTTTGTCGCTTCCTCCCGTGCACAGGTTGTTTTCTGGTCGGACATTCCAATCAGCAAAGAAGCCTTCCTTCTTTAGTTCAGTGCTATCAAAAGAACTGGCGATTGATCGCTCTGGAACTGCTACAATTACTTTCTTCAGCCCTTGGTTTTGCAGCTTGTCTAAGGCGATGAACATCAAGGCACGTGATTTGCCAGATGCCGGCGGTGCTTTGAGTAGGAGATACTTGGAGGTTCTCTCGTTAAAGACACGAGACTGCATCTCTCTCATCCCCATTTTATTGGTTGAGGTACTTTCGCCGCTACGGGCGTAATGAACGAAAATAAGGTCGGGCATGTTACTAGGTGTTTTCGAGTAGCGAGGGTTGAAAAGATTCTGCGGGTTCAAGCCCCGCTATTTTCTCATAAAGTGTAAAAAGATAAGCAATTCTCTCCTCATCGCTAGTAAAGGGCTTGCTCCTAAAACAGTTCTCAACCGCCACATCTAAAGTTTTGTGTGCACAAAGCAAATCGCTTGGCATTTTGTCTGGGTCGTAAAGTTGAGCAATGTTTTTTGAAGGGTATTTCTCTCTCGTTAGGAGTATGTTCTCTGCAAGCGTGTTGAGGTGACGAATCTGACTCTGGTTTGGTGTTGGAAATGGAAAGTTGTTGTAACAAATTGCAGCGGAATAGCGGGTGTCATCTCGAATTCTACCCGCAATAGTCTTTACCCAGAGTACGTGCATTCTGCTGGAAAGAACTCCAAACAGCCATGGCTCTGTACCGTATATGGCAAAAGCCGAATTGTGGATTATTTCATTAGAGTGCAAAAAACCTATGGGAATATATTCCCT
>CAINEX010000015.1 GCA_903847935.1 uncultured Spartobacteria bacterium
GCCATCAACCCCGATGCGCATACTGTCTTTGGGCTCCAAGATCTGATCTATGGTGTCGGCATTGCCCGCAAGGGGTGGCTCACCAAGGAGGATGTCGTGAACTGTCTCCCGCTTGAAAAAATCGAGAAAGTGCTCACGGCGAAGAAAGCCCGATGAGTTTTACAGCAGAGTCGCATGGTGGATTTGAACGATAGGTTTGACAGGGGGAACCAAAGGAGATATTTTTTCCACATGAAACGGGCCCTCTTCTTAAGGCTTCTTCTCCTCGCCCATTTCGCTACCAATGCCTTCGCACAGGATGTCCCATTTACGGTCGAGCGGGACGTTTCATACCTTCCGGAAAACAGGGTGGAAAAGCTCGACCTCTATCTACCCGAGGCCAAGGGCGACACGAGGCGTCCCGCCGTCCTCGTGATTCACGGGGGAGGGTGGCGCGTCGGGGACAAGGCTGACAAGCGCGAGACGCAGATCGCTGAAACCCTCGCCAAGGCTGGCTTCGTGGTGGCGAGTCTCAACTACATGATGCACCCCGACCCGATCGACAAGAAAGAGTGGTCTTCCGACAAGGCCATCGTCTATCCACGGAACGTTTGGGATTGCAAGGCGGCGATTCGGTGGCTCCGGATGAACGCCGACAAATACCACATCAGAACCGACGCCATCGGCGCGATCGGCGGTTCTGCGGGAGGTCACCTTGCCATGCTTATGGCCTGGAGCGGTGACGAGAAAGAACTGGACCCGCCCGAATACCCCGGGATCTCCACGAAGATCCAGGCCGTTGTGAATCTCTATGGCATTCCCGACGTGCGTCGTCCCCTCGGTACAGGGAAGAATGCTTGTGGAAAAGGATGGACCGGAAAGAGTCCCGATCAGGACCCTGCTCTTTACTCCCTGATCTCTCCGATGGACCATCTAAAATCGGATTCTGTGCCGATTCTAACCTTGCACGGGACCAAGGACGCAACGGTGCCCTACTCCTACAGCGTTGATCTTCAGACCCTTCTTCAGGCCAAAGGAATCCATCACGAATTCATCACGGTCAACGACGCTCCTCATACGTTTCTGATCCAAAGCGAAAAATTCGGCGACTACCGAGCCAAAACAATCTCTTTCTTTTCCGACATCCTCGGGAAACCTTGAAGTTCGTCAGCCCCCGCGCAGACGAACATAAGGTGCGATACCTGATCCCTTGAAACCCGTTGCTGAATACTCCACGATCCGATCAGGGCTTTTTCACTGGCGGGGGTACGAATTCGCTGTGAAGTGTGATTGTTCCTCCACGGCGCTGGTGACTCCGGCGGGACTGGTTTTCATCGATCCGATTCCACTGGCCGAGGAAGCGCTGAAGGATCTGGTGGCAGACTCATTTTCATCACCCGCTGCGGTGGTGCTGACAAGCGGCAATCACCAGCGCGAGAGCCTGTCGCTCGCCAGGAGGTTCGGGATCCCGGTCTTTGCCCCCAATGATGCCGGTGATGACATCATTGCTGATCAGCAGTTTTGCTCCGGTGACCCCGTGGCCGGGATGGCATCAATTAAATTGCCGGGTTTCGGTCCCGGTGAGACTGTCTTCCACCACGAGGGGGCGCTGATTTTCGGAGATGCGCTGATTAACTTGGAGCCGGAAGGTTTGCGGCCGCTTCCAGAGAAATACCGCGAGGATAAAAAGCAGTCACTCCGCTCCCTGGGTGTGCTCAAGGGACTCAAGCCTGAGGTGCTGCTCTTCGCCCATGGCCACCCGATCATCCAGAACGCCTCTTCACGACTGGTTGGATGCCTTACTGAGGTTTCTTAGCAAAAGACCGAAAAAATGGCGCGCAGAGAAAATGTATTGGAGACAGTGGTCTTCCTCTGCGCTCTCAGCGTTTGCTTGCCCGGCCGTTGCAACGCATTTGAACTCAGGCTTTCCCAAGCCACTCGCCCCTACCGGGGCTGCTTCGCAGTCCTATCAGCTCCCGCCAGTCGCTGATTTGTTACGGCTGCGCGAGAATCATCTGTATAAATATACTGCGCGGAAGGCCGCAAAACGGCACCCCCGCGCAGTGACTGTTATCCCGGGCCCCCCGACCCGGAGATGACAAAGTTGCTAAAAGTTACTTGGCCGGACTAGGAACCGGGGAGGGGGAGGGACAATCCTTCTTGTCACCGCCGCATCCGCCGCAATTGGCTTGGGCCAAGGGAGCCGTGAGGGTGACCAGAGCAATGAAGAGACCGGCAAGGGCGAAGCGAACGGGTGAGGTGGTTTTCATGGGTTGATCTTGGTGTTGGTTAGGTTGGGCTCCCGAACAGAGAGTTGGAATAAACTCTGACCTCCCCGCCGGGATTTTGTTCAAAGAAAAGTTCGAAAAAGTGATTGGCTGAAATTTACAACCGGCATCTGTGTGATGCATCCAAGTCTGGCGGGTTGTCGTTGGGACTTCCTTGTGGAAGGATGTTGCCCATGAAATGGTGTGCATGGATTCCTGTGGCTGCAGTCTTGTTGCTCCTGCAGGCGTGCGCCAGCGTCAGTTCGACGGCGGTCTTCTACCAACCGACTACGGCGAATTATTATCCGCCGAAACCCTCGAACTCTGTCATCCCGATCCTCAACGCAGTGCCCTCACGCCCTTACTTTGAGATCGGGCGCTTCGCCTTCCAGACGACTCTCGGCTATCCGTTTGCGATCAATTCCGTTCTCTACAATGCGCATCGAGCCGGTGCCGACGCAGTGATTGTGAAGAACTGTCAGACTTGGTCTTTCCCCTACAGCTATGTGGTGCCGCCCACTGTGGGATACGTTCCGGTCGGTGGGTATGGAGGATGGTATGGCGGTCGCTGCGGGGGATGGGGAGGCGGTACTTATGGTGGAGGTGTCGTGCCTGTTGTCTACCCAGGCTATGCGGGATATTCCTATCAGAACTTTACCGGCATTGATGCCCGGATGATCATCTATAATTGATACGATGACTACCGCTCCCGTCCAACGCCCCGATCTTCAACCTCCCGGAGGGGAAAAGCGCGTGATGCTTCACTCCTGCTGTGCTCCCTGCTCGGGAGAGGTGATCGAGGCGATGGTCTCTTCGGGGCTGGAACTGGAGATCTTTTTCTACAATCCGAACATCCATCCCCGCGAGGAATACGAATTGAGGAAGGTGGAGAATATCCGCTTTGCCGAGGAGCACGGGATCCCCTTCACGGACGCCGACTACGACACCGATAACTGGTTCGCACGGGTGAAGGGTCTCGAGTGGGCGCCTGAGCGTGGCGAACGTTGCACGGCCTGCTTTGACATGCGATTCGAGAGGACTGCTCTCCACGCCCATGAAAAGGGATTCAATGTCATCACCAGTTGCCTAGGGATCTCGCGCTGGAAGGACATGAATCAGATCAACGGGGCGGGCGAGCGCGCTGCGGCCCGATGGCCCGGAATGAGCTATTGGACGCACAATTGGCGCAAGGGAGGCGGGGCCGCGCGGATGGTGGAGATCTCCAAGCGCGAGGAATTCTACGCCCAGCAATACTGCGGATGTGTTTTCTCTCTGCGCGATACCAATAAGTGGCGCCTTGCAAATGGCCGGCCGAAGGTGGTGATCGGTCAGGATTATTATCGCCGCGAAGAGCCATCGCCGGAGATCTGCCGGGAGGAACCGGTGTGAGGATTGTAGTACTACTCGCATCCGTTCTTTTCTTACTGAGCGGCGCCGGAGCTGAATTGCCTACTCCGCGACCCGATACCGCTTTGCAGAAATCGGTTGTCTGGTTTGCTCTCGATTCTCGGGCGATGGGCTCGGGGATGATGCCGAAACAGGCTGTTGTTTCGCAGATGGTTGGTGGACTGGTTTGTGAATTGACTGGAAAAAGCACACCCGAGGCTGCCTGGCGCTCCTTGATTAAGCCGGGAGAAAAGGTCGGTATCAAGGTCGCCTCACAAGCTGGTGCCGTCGGGGGAACCCATCCGGCGGTGGCTCAGGCTGTTGTGGAGGGGTTGGTTGCCGCCGGCATCAAACCTAGCGACATTATTGTTTGGGATCGTCGCCGGGAGGATCTTGTCCAAGCTGGTTATGACAGGGTGCCAGGTCTGAATCTTCGCTGGATCGAGAAGGGTGAGGGTTACGATCCTCGGGTGGTAGTGACGGCCACGGCGACGGGACGCCTTGTCTACGGGGATCTGGGCTTCAAGGAATCACGCACTTCCCTGAGTGATATCCTCGGACCGACCGCACAACTGAGCGAGGAGAGCCATGTCCCGATCATCCTCTCCCGTGAC
>CAINEX010000016.1 GCA_903847935.1 uncultured Spartobacteria bacterium
AGTCCCGCCATGAACTCAACGGGGTGATTCGCCTTCAGGTAGGCTGTCTGGTAAGAGATCAGTCCGTAGGCAGCACTGTGGCTCTTGTTGAAGCCGTATTGCGCGAATTTCTCAAGGAAGTCGAAGATTGCATTGGCCTGCTTGGCAGGAATCTTGTTCACCTTTGCACAGCCTTCGACAAAGACCTCGCGCTCTTTGGCCATTTTCGCCATATCCTTCTTGCCCATGGCTCGACGGAGGAGATCGGCCTGTCCGAGGGTGTAGCCGGCAAGGGTGCTGGCGGCCTGCTGAACCTGCTCTTGATAGACAATGATGCCGTAGGTCTCAGAGCAGATTTTCTCGAGCAATGGGTGGGCGTATTCGATTTTTTTGCGACCACGCTTGCGCTCGATGTAGTCGTCGATGAACTGCATCGGTCCCGGGCGATAGAGTGCGATGAGTGCGATGATATCGGTGAAGTGCTCTATCTGAAAGCGCTTGGCCGTTGCTGTCATCCCGCCGGACTCCAACTGGAAGACGCCGACTGATTCCCCTCGGTTCAGCAGGGAGAAAGTCGCCTGATCATCCATGGGGATCGCGGAGATATCAAATTCCGGCTGATGGCGTCTGATAAGTTTCACGGCGTCATCAATGACGGTGAGCGTCTTGAGCCCGAGGAAGTCCATCTTGAGCAACCCAAGGTCCGTGAGGGGTGCCATGGAGTACTGGCTGACGATATTGCCGTCGTTGGCGCGGGTGAGGGGGATATACTCCGAAAGATCGCGGTCGGCTATGACCACGCCCGCCGCATGCACGCCACTGTTGCGAGAGAGACCCTCGAGAATCGTGGCATATCCCCAGAGCTGAGCGGTCGCCTGTTCCTCCTCGACGGCCTTCTTGAGTTCAGGGTTCTTCTCGATTGCTCCCTGCTCGGTTTTGCCATCCTTCGTGTGTTCGGTTAGGGTAATGTTCAGCTCATTGGGGATCATCTTTGCGATTCGATCGGCATCCCCGTAGCTCCACCCAAGCGCCCTGCCAACATCACGCACCACGCTTTTAGCTCCCATGGTTCCGAAGGTGATAATTTGGGAAACGGCCATCTTTCCATATTTTTCACGGACATACTCGATGACTTCCCCTCGACGGAATTGGCAGAAATCGACATCGATATCTGGAGGACTAATACGGTCCGGATTCAGGAAGCGCTCGAAGAGTAGTCCGTACCGCAGGGGATCGAGATCGGTAATTCCCAGGACATAGGCGATCAGAGATCCGGCTGCCGATCCACGGCCCGGTCCTACGGGGATGCCACGATTCTTTGCATAGTTGATGAAGTCCCAAACGATGAGGAAATAACTTGTGAATCCGGTCTTGTAGAGAACGGAGAGCTCGAACTCGAAGCGTTCCCGGATCGTCGGATCCTCAAGTGCCCTCTCACCATAGCGCTTGCGCAGTCCCTCTTCCGAAAGTTCGCGTAGATACCCCTCGCGCGTCTTCCCCTGGGGGGGAAGATAGTCGGGATACTTGGATTGCCCAAACTCCAACTTGGCGTTGCAGCGCTCCGCGATGGCCAGGGTATTGGTGATGGCATCGGGGAGATCGGCAAAGAGGGCCGCCATTTCCTCACCGCTTTTGAAATAGAGTTCGGGAACGTAGCGCATCCGTTTCTCGTCATGGATCATGGCGCCAGTGCCGATACAGATCATGACATCGTGTGCCTCGTGATGTGAGCGTTCGAGGAAGTGGACATCGTTGGTGGCTACAAGCCCCAGATTGAGATCCCGGGCGATCTCGATCAGGCCACTACGGTTGCGACGTTGCTGTTCGATCCCATGGTCGCTTAGTTCGATGAAAAAATTCTCCTGTCCGAAAATATCGCGGTAGGCCGCAGCCGTCTCGATCGCCTTGTCGTTCTGACTCATGCTAAGGGCCATGTTCACCTCTCCCTTGAGGCATCCACTGAGGGCAATAAGTCCCTCGCTGTGTCTTGCGAGCAGTTCCCTGTCCACCCTTGGTTTGTAGTAGAAACCATCCAGGTGGGCGGCTGTGCTGAGCTTAACAAGGTTACGGTACCCCGCATCGTTGGCTACAAGAAGGGTCATGTGAAAAGCCGCATCCTTGCCACCATTCGTCGTCTTCTTCTCGTGCATCGAGCCGGGAGCGACATAAATCTCACAGCCAAGGATCGGCTTCACCTTCGCTTTTTCGGCCGACTGATAGAATTCAACGGCACCAAAAAGATTGCCATGATCTGTCAAGGCGATGGCCGGCATGTCCAAGGACGCAGCCTTCTTGACAAGTTCATCCATCCTGATCGCTCCATCCAGCAGCGAGTACTCGCTGTGCACGTGAAGGTGAACGAAGGGTCGATGGGGCATTGGGAAAGTTTAAGGGTCGCTCTTCACCGGAGCAAGTGCCTTAAGAAAAAGAGCAACAAAGGTCCGAAACCAGAGTGTTTATGGATTTTTTTCGGCGATCACGAGTAATCCCCGGAGTGTCAACAGTGGATCGACGCGGTCAAACACCGCTTTGCCTTCATCTTGAAGAGCCAGTCGTCCCACCAGGGCGGCATCCCCGCCCGTAGCGATAACGGTGGGCTTTCTCCCTCGAAAGAATTCTTTCCGGATACGGGCCACCGCTTCCCGGACAAGTCCGACTGCTCCTAGAAGCAGGCCGATTTGGATGGCTTCCTGCGTGCTCTTTCCGACGGAAGAGCTGATTTCTGCGACTTTTATCATTGGGAGAAGAGCAGTCCTCTCGTGCAGGGCACTGGCCGCCGTGGGGAGTCCGGGAGCGATGATTCCCCCCAGGTAGCAACCATCTCTATCTATCACATCAAAGGTCACTGCGGTGCCAAAATCAACGATGATTGCGGGAAGCTTTTTCCCGGCGACTGCCGCTGCAGCATTGGCAAGGCGATCGGCACCGATTGATGAAGGCTTCGGATAGTTGATCCTGATGTCCGAGCGGACCCGGTGATCCACCCAGAGAGCAGGGCAGGTCAGGTAGCGCGACATGATATTATCAATCTTGGGCACCACGGATGAGATGACGGCGCGATCAGCCCTTCCTTTAGCCATGGAAAAAATCCGGGAGGTGATGTCAGGAGTCGGAATCCTGGTGACACGTCCAATGACTCCGTTCCTTGCCGTCGCAAATTTCGTGAATGAGTTGCTGACATCGATCAGCAGAACGGATTCCTTTTTCAAGATTTAGCCTCCTGAGGCATTTGCCAGATCCGCTTCCTCGGGGGGTAGTGCCCCCTTGAAGCGATTCTTGTCGATGGCCTTCATGTAGGCTTCGTGAGGTGAGATGGTTCCGTCAAGAAGACGCGCCCAAATGGCGTCGTCCATGAACTGCATTCCCTCTGATTTACCGGAGACGATAACGTCTTGAAGCTTTTGAGTCGCCCCTTCGCGGATAATTGCGGAGACAGCGGGATTGACCTTGAGGATCTCGTTGACGGCTATCCGACCGCTTCCATCGGCTTTCTTAAGCAGTAGTTGGGCCACAACTCCCCTGAGGGAGGAAGCAAGCATCGTCCGAACCTGGGCCTGCTGGTCAGCCGGAAAAGCATCAATCATGCGATCGACGGTTTTGCGGGCATTGTTCGTGTGAAGTGTCCCGAAAACAAGAAGGCCGGTCTCCGCCGCGGTGAGTGCGAGTTGAATGGTTTCCAGATCGCGCATCTCACCGACCAAGACGATATCAGCATCTTCGCGCAAAGCAGCCCTGAGCCCGGCGGAAAAGTCAGGCGTGTGCTCGGGAACCTCACGCTGAGTGATTATGCTGAGCTTGTTGCGGTGCACGAACTCAATCGGCTCCTCGATGGTGACAATGTGGCGGCCATGGTTGGTATTGATGTAATCAATGAGTGCGGCCAGGGTGGTGCTTTTTCCAGATCCGGTCGGTCCTGTTACCAGGACAATCCCTCCGCGCATATCACCGAACTCCTTGATGACCTTTGGGACGCCTAGATCATCAAGGGTAAGAATCTTCGTAGGGATGAGTCGGAAGACTGCTCCATAGCCATGGGCCTGTTTGAGATAGTTGCAGCGGAAGCGGGTCTCTTCATCCATCTGGTAGGCAAAGTCGAGATCACCGTTTGACTCGAATTTCTCCCAGCTTGCGGGCGAACAGATTTCACTGAGCATGAAGGCCATCTCCTCGCGGGTCAGAAGTTCCTCCCGTATCGGAACGATCTCTCCATGGCGTCGTATCTTGGGCGGTTGGCCTTCCGCAAGATGGAGATCCGAGGCGCTGTACTGGACCAGAGCCCTGAAAAAATCATCGATATATGCCATATGGTTTAAATGTCGGAGTGCTAGATTCCGCAGAGGGCCCGCATCTGAGGCTTGTTCTCGGCCCTGTAAACAGCCTCCTGAGGGGTGATGATCCCCTGACGATAAAGTTCGGCAACGGAATCATCCATGAGAACCATGCCTGCCTTCTTGCCTGTCTGGATAATTCCCGGAAGCATGAAAGTCTTCGATTCGCGGATGACATTTGCGACGGCTGGAGAGTTCATAAGGATCTCCATTGCTACAGCGCGGCCGTTGCCATCGGCCCGTGGTATGAGTTGCTGGCTGATGATGCCTCTCAGGGACTCGCTCACCATGACCCTGATCTGATCCCTTTGATCGGGCGGGAAGACATCAAGAAGACGATCAAGTGTCCGCGAGGAATTGCTGGTATGCAGCGTGCCGAGAACAAGGTGACCGGTTTCCGATGCCGAAATGGCTAATTGGATGGTCTCCAGATCGCGCATTTCGCCGACCATGATGACGTCGGGATCCTCACGCAACGCTCCGCGAAGAGCCGCGGCAAAAGATTTGGTATGGGTATGAACCTCGCGCTGCGTGACCTGACATCCAGCTGAGAGGATCAGGTACTCGATGGGCTCCTCGAGGGTGATGATGTGATCGTTGCGATGAAGGTTGATCTCCTGAACGAGTGCGGCAAGCGTCGTGGTTTTTCCACTGCCAATGGGGCCCGTGACGAGAACGAGTCCGTTCTGGTACTGGGTCAGAAGCTTAAGCTGCGGGGGCATGCCGAGTTGGTCCAGCGTGAGGATCTCGCTGTTAATGATCCGGAAGGCTAGGTCGATACCGAGGCGCTGACGCACCACACTGGTCCGGTAACGCCCCATTGCATTGCTGTATGCGAAGTCCACATCGCCCCGCTTATTGAGTTGCTCTGACTGCTGCCCGTCAAGGAAGCCTGCAACCAACGCCTCGGTGTCCTCTGGTTTTAGCAGGGGCGCATCCTGCCAGAGTGGCAATAGTTGCCCGTAGCGGCGACAGGTGGGTGGACTCGAGACGCTGAGATGTACGTCTGAAGCTCCTGCCGACTTTCCCAAATTGAGATACTCGTCCACATGCTTGGGAATATCGCTCATAGTGAATCCAGGGTGTTGAGGTTGTCGCCTGATTGGTTTGGAAGTTTTTTATTTTAAAAATGTTTGGCCTTCTTGGAGAGCGCGGATTTTGTCATGGAGGCGATCCACTCCGAAACAAGCGGCTGTAAGATCGGGAAAATGAGCCTGCCCAGTTCAATGCCGCCCGCCACCCATCCCGGATTCAGGCGACTCACTCCGGTGGTGGAAGGTAAGTCATGGGATTGTTTTCGCTGAGAACTCTTTTTGTCTCTCAGCAGAGTGGTCAAAATACCTGCAATAGCTGCTCCCGAAATCCAGCGAAGAGGGTGATGCTTAAAGGAGTTCTGAAAGCGCTTCTGCACATCAAGGTCATCCATGAGGCCTGAATATTCTCTGGTGATGCCGAGACGGCTCTCCCTCACGGATTGCTGGAGCGTAACGATGCGGGAAGCGTTGGTCATGGAGCTCTTCTGGAAGCTCCGCCGATGGCTTCAAAATCGCGCTGGAGCTCGGCAGATGTAGCCTCATAGGGACGAGGCATTCTTCGCAAGCGCAGAATAAGAAAGAATCCCCCCGCAAGGAGGAGATGAATTAGGGAGATGAAACAAAGTGTCGCGGACCAACCGAACCCGCAACCTGAGACAAACAGTGCTGCTGCTGCGAAGACTCCCGCCACGTAAGAGATCATCAGCATCAGGATGAGTGCGATGATCAACAGGATCGCAGCGAGACTCTGTCGGATGAGAAGCCTTGTCTCCTCGGCGGCAAGTGCTCCCAGTGAAAGAACATGTCTCAGCAATTCCGTAATCAATCCCGAAAGGCGCGACGGGATGCCAACGAAAGAGGCTTCCGTTCTTGGGTCGCTCATTCTCGGGGAAGTGTGTGGGAGACAGTTTCCTGAATTCCTTTCTATTTATCGGCGTCGTAAGAGTAGTCCGAGCAATACGCCCGCGGCAAATGTGATGCCCACGGCTTTGAAGGGATTGTCGCGGACATAATCCTCCGCTTGTTCCGAAAGTTCGTCGAACTGGGCCTTATACTCCATTGCAACTTCGCCAGCCCGATCGGCTACTTCGGAGTAGCGTTCGCTAGCCAAATGGGAGAGGTCATCGTATTTTGCTTTGGTCGTCCTCGAGAGATCCCCGTAAGAGGAACGGGCGGCCTCCTTGAGGTCATTTGCCGCGGCCTCAAGTTCTTCGCGTCCAGCGGCGTAGGCACTGCGTGCGCCCATCTTGGCAGCCTCTGCCACTTCTCGTGCTGCTGCTGCAGTCACGTCGAAAACTTTCTTGGCATGAGCCTGGCTGCTCTCAAGCTTTTCAGATGCGGTTGGGGTATTTTTGTGATCAGTCATTGTGGGAGTAAGTTTGATTTTTTCGATTTATTCAGGAGGGGAAGAACTGTTTCAAGATCGCAGATGCATGATTCTTGGCAAGAAGGTGTTGGCGATAATGCCTTAAAATCTAGGAAAAGATGGTTGAATTCGATGGGAGGTGGTGTTTTGGCAGGCCTACTCTTCCTCTTCTTTTTCAGGAGGATCCTCTCCGACGGGTCCTGCTTCGGGAAGGTGCTCCATTTTCTCAAGAACCCCCGACATGTCTTCAACCTCGTCCCAGACGGCTTTTGTGATGTAGACGGGTGAACCCTGCAGGGTTGCCATTGCAAGGCAATCACTGGGACGGGCGTCTAACTCGATGACCTTACGCTGTTGAAGTTCGTTTGCCACGCCGATGATCATGCGTCCGTAATAAGTGGCTCCCCTCAGGTCATTGATGATGACCCGTTCGACTTTGGCGCCGAGTGACGTAAGAAGCATACCCATCAGGTCGTGGGTGAGGGGGCGCTCTTTTGTTGTTCCCTGGACAAGCATGCTTATCGCGTTACCCACCAAGGGATCTGTGTAGATCACAAAAGTTTTTTCCTCATTTCCAAGAAACACGGCGCTACCGCTAGTGGTTGGAATGACAGCTTTGATCCTGACCTCGAGAACGTCTTTCGGATTCATCTCTCTAGCATGGGGTAATTGCTCCCGTTGTGCCACACGTTCATTAATGGACGTGAAGCGGGTGGATAATACCTCGCTGCCTGTACTCTTGCGATAGAATCAGGTAATGATCGGCCCACGCACCAAGGGAATTCTGTTCTTCAGGAGACAAGGTTCGCACGATCCGCGCAGGTGACCCCACGACCATTGAGCCTGCAGGGATGTCTGTGTTCATTAAGATCGTGGAGTGGGCTCCGATGAGACAATTCTCACCAACCCTTGCCCCGTCCAAAATAATGGCGCCCATCCCGATCAGAGTGCCATTTCCAACCGTGCAAGCGTGCACGATGGCACCGTGCCCCACTGTCACCCGCCGACCGATCGTTGTCCCGAGATCCGTGGCGACGTGTACGACAGCGTTGTCCTGCACATTGCTTTCATCGCCAATCAGAATAGGAGCGATATCGGCTCGCAGGGATGCTCCTGGCCAGATGCTTGCCTGAGAACCGAGTGTGACTGCTCCTGAAAGAAATGCCCCGGGAGCCACATAAGCCTTTTCCCCGATCATGGGAAGGCGGTCCAGATGTGTGTTCACGATGCGTTTAAAATAATCCAGATGATCCGGGTGAAGGGGGTTCTGTGCAGGGTGAGTGGCCATAATGTTTTTTTGATTCATGAAGAATCAGTGTTGACAGGAGGGGAAGGTTTTTTTTGGATGACGAGCGTCACAAGACATCAAGTTCCATAAAACCCAACCCAATAAACCATGAGCAGCAAACTACACCTCGTTGAGTCAGTTCAGAAGTCCCTCGGTAAGGACGTGAGCAAGGCACATGCCGAAAAAGTCGTCGCGGCCGTCATTGAAAACATCAAGGGCCTCGTCAAGAAGCACAAGAGCCTTCAGTTGATCGGATTCGGCACCTTCAAGGTCGTGAATCGCAAGGCACGTACCGGCATCAACCCAAAGACCGGTGAGAAGATCAAGATCAAGGCTTCCAAGAGTGTTCGTCTCACTCCGGGCAAGGCCTTTAAAGAGTCCCTCTAAGTTTCAAAGGGTTTCCCCCCCGCCCGAGAAAACCCGTTATGCCGTTCGGCATAACGGGTTTTCTCATTTCTATGGGAGGAGGGACCGGTTAAGATCCTAATTGCATGAAACCTCCAATCGTTGTCTCCGTCACCGGTGCTGCCGGTCAAATCGCCTACTCCTTACTTCCTCGAATCGCTTCCGGTCAGGTCTTCGGAGCGGATCAGCCGGTCATTTTGAAATTGATCGAAATTGAACCCGGCATGAAAGCGCTTGCCGGCGTTGTCATGGAACTCAGCGATTGCGCCTTCCCGCTTTTAGAATCGATCGAGGCCACTTCAGACCTAAATGTTGGTTTCAACGGCACCAACTGGGCCCTGCTTGTCGGCAGTGTTCCACGCAAGGCAGGCATGGAGCGCAAAGATCTCCTTGGCATCAACGGGAAAATCTTTGTTGGTCAGGGCGAGGCAATTGAAAGGAACGCTGCTGAGGACATCAAAGTCCTCGTTGTCGGAAACCCGTGTAATACAAATTGTCTGATCGCGATGAAGAATGCTCCGGGTATTCCTGAAAGCCGCTGGCATGCCATGACCCGTCTTGACGAGAACCGTGCAAAGAGTTCCATTGCCCACCGTGCTCACACCCACACCCGCGATGTCACGAATCTCGCCATCTGGGGCAATCATTCCAGCACACTCTATCCTGACTTCGAGAATGCCTTGATTCATGGAGACCCTGTCAGCAAGTACATCCCAGACAGAGATTGGCTCGAGGGCGATTTTATCAAGGATGTCCAGCAGCGTGGAGCCGCTATTATTGCCGCCCGCGGTCTTTCTTCCGCAAAATCTGCAGCCCATGCAGCCATCGAGACGATTCAATCCCTCAGGGAGACCACACCGCCCTCCGATTGGCACAGTGTCGCAGTTGCCTCGGATGGTTCCTATGGTGTTGAAAAAGGTCTCATCTGCTCCTTCCCGATACGCTCCAACGGTAAAGTTGCCTCGATAGTTCAGGGAGTTGATCTTGGAGTCTTCGGAAAAGCCAGGTTCCAACTCAGCATCAATGAACTACTTGAGGAAAAGGCGATGGTTTCCGATCTGTTACCGAAATGAGCGAACCTAGCAAATCCATCGCTGATCCAGCGACCCATCGTCTCGAAACCGATAGTATGGGAGAGATTGCGGTTCCGCACGATCGATACTACGGCGCCCAGACAGCCAGATCTCTGATACATTTTGATATTGGAAACGATATCAAGCCGCCTGAACTCATCAAGGCATTGGGAGAGTTGAAGAAAGCGTGTGCCCTTGCCAACAGGGACCTTGGAAAACTATCAGCCGAGAAAGCGGATCTGATCTGTAGAGCTGCCGATGAAGTGATCGCCGGCACCTTGAACGATCACTTCCCTCTTCGTATCTGGCAGACAGGAAGCGGCACCCAGAGCAATATGAACGCCAATGAGGTGATTTCAAACCGAGCCATCGAGATGGCCGGCGGTGTTCTAGGCTCCAAGAAGCCCGTACACCCGAATGATGACGTGAACATGTCTCAATCCTCCAATGATACGTTTCCCACAGCGATGAACATCGCCGCTGTTGCGATGATCAGGGAGCGACTTATACCGGCAATCGGACATTTGCGAGCCGCTCTCGATAACAAGGCCGTTGAATATGCCGATATTGTTAAGATTGGCCGCACGCATCTTCAGGATGCAACTCCTTTGACCCTGGGCCAGGAGTTTTCTGGCTATGTAGCCATGCTGGATGCAGATATTCTTCGCATCAAAGAAACCCTGCCGGGACTCGAATCCCTGGCTATCGGTGGAACGGCTGTGGGTACGGGGCTTAACGCGCATCCCAAATTCGGTCATCTGGTTTCAGCGTTTCTCTCGAGCATGACTGGCTATCCGTTTAAATCGGCTTCCAATAAGTTTGCGGCGCTATCCTCCCACGGTGAGTTTGTTTTTGCTTCCGGAGCTTTGAAGTCCCTTGCGACTTCGCTGATGAAGATTGCCAACGACCTTCGCTGGTTGGCATCTGGTCCCCGTTGCGGACTGGGGGAGATTTCACTCCCCGAGAACGAACCCGGATCTTCCATCATGCCCGGTAAGGTTAATCCGACACAATGCGAGGCTGTCACGATGATCGCAGTTCAGGTGATGGGGAATGATTCGGCCATTGGGATTGCAGCATCGCAGGGAAACTTTGAGCTGAACGTTTTCAAACCTGTTATTATTCATAATTTTCTCCATTCCGTCCGCCTGCTTTCGGACGCCTGCCATTCGTTTACCGAGCATTGTATTGTCGGCATTGGGGTCAATCGTGAGACCATTGCAGGCTACGTGGAGAATTCCCTGATGCTCGTGACGGCCCTGAATCCATATATTGGATATGATAAAGCCGCCCAAATTGCAAAGAAGGCTCACAAGGAGAAGAGCAGTTTGAAAGATGCAGCCGTTTCCTTGGGGTACCTTACTCCGGAACAGTTTGATCAATGGGTCGTGGCCTCTTCCATGACTCATTCCTAGCTTGGTTAGAAATCCTTCCGGAGTAACCTCTTGGGAGGATTTCCCCTCCTTTTAAGCACTCCAACGATAGCTCGTCCCGCAGGGAATCCACATTGCATCGAGCGTTCCTTCCAGACCGAGTTTGATTACCTCGCAGGAGCCACCGATCCGTTCCAATCGTTTGCTGATGGTTGTTTCAGGCATTCCTTCGTTAAATGACTCAATGGCAGAACCGTAGGTGTTCAGGAGGAGAAAAAGCGGCTGTTCGGAAAGGACTTCCTGCGCGGCGTTGAGAAGGTAGGGGAGATGTTCTGAAAGCTTCCAGAGCTCCCCTTTTTTCCCTCGTCCAAAGGTTGGGGGATCCATGATGAGCCCGTCGTAAAAGTTTCCCCTGCGTATTTCGCGTTGCAGGAAGGTAAGGCTGTCCTCAACGATATATCGGATTGCTTGATTGCCGAGACCCGAAAGTTGTGCGTTTTCGGAGCACCAGGAGACCATGGCACGGGCAGAATCGACATGAGTTACGGAGGCACCTGCTGCCGCAGCGGCAAGTGAGGCTCCACCGGTATAACCGAAAAGATTCAGGACTTTCGGGACTGCGGTGTGGTGATCTCTGCTGGCAATGCGATTCGTGACCCAGTCCCAGTTGGAATCCTGCTCTGGAAAGAGACCAAGATGCTTGGATTTTGTCGGCTTGATCAGAAAGGAGAGTGATCCTCGATGAACAATCCAAGGTTCGGGGAGGGAAGCCTTCCATGACCAAGTACCTCCCATAGCGCGATCCCCTGAGTAGTAACCTTGAGGCTGCGGAAGGATTTGATCATTCTGCCAAGGCCACCTGGCTTCCGACTCGGGACGTAAAATGGTGACACTGTTCCACATTTCAAGGCGCTGTCCGTTTCCGGAGGCCAGAAGTTCATATCCTTTCCAAGATCGATCTTCAGATGCGTTTTTATCTCCTGGAGAACCCATAATGATCAAGTTTGCCCTCGAGAGCGGAGCTGTCATGAATTTTTGTGGAAATGAGCAACTCGTCTGGCTGGAATAAAGCCAGGTTCAGGATTTTGGGTGGAATGCACTCCAGGCTTGGTAACCGATAAGTAAGATCATGAGGAGAACATAGAGACGTAAAATCCAGAGCAGAGCAAGGGTGGGGGGGGCTAGTTTGCGGCGACCGAATTTCAGCTTCATGGAAGATAGTTGCTCAGGCTCCAAGACTTCATGCACCCAGGCATGATTGGCGTTTGATGATGAGCATGAAGGAGAGTCCGTGTGTCTCATGAGGTGGGAAGGAGATGTGGGAAGCAGGTGAGCATTCCATAGGTCAGGCCGGCAAGAATCAGGAAGATGGTAACGCCGATCCCGAAAACGTTCCCAAGGGCCCGGTTGGCATGTTCTCCCATGATCTCCTTGTCATTGACCAGCAGGAGTAGAAACAGGATCGCCGGAGGCATTGCAAGGACTGCGATGACATTCACCAGGAGAGTGATCATGACGAGAGGAGCGTGTGGAATTAGGACGAGAAGTGCGGCGATGCCAGCCGCAGCGAGTAGGAAGATGTAGAAATAAGCATTCTCCTTGATCGGACTGTTGATGCTTGCGGATCGACCCGAGACTTCGCTGAAAGCGTAGGCCGAGGAGAGAGAGATCGTGAGAGCGGCCACGATGCCGGCCTCAAAGAGGCCGAGTGCAAAAAGACTGGCCCCGATATTTCCGACATGCGGAATAAGCGCCTGGGCAAAATCGGCACCTTGAAAGTTTGAGGCATTCACATGGTGCGTGAAGAGCGGAACGGTAGCAAGCAAGGTGGCAATGGCGGCAACGGCGGCAAGCAAAGCGCCAAGAGCAGTATCGATCCGACCATGAGTGATGTCCTTGGAGGTAAGCCCCTTGTCGACGATGGCGCTCTGCTGGAAGAAAAGCATCCAAGGGGTAACCGTGGCTCCGATATTCGACATGATGAGAAGCATGAAGGCGGCATTCATGCCACCGGGGAGTGGCCCCCAAGTGAAGAAGGCCTTCACGACATCAGTGGTGACCGGATGTGTCATGAGTGCCACGGGAATGAAGATCAGATTGAAGATGGCAAAGCTCAAGACAACCCTCTCCCAAGTCCAGTATCGTTGCGTGGCCACTGCTCCGACAATGAGGAGGAAAGCACCCAAGACCGATAGTGCGGCAGGGACGTGGAAAAAACCAAGACCTGCGCGAATCGCAATGAACTCGGTGACCAAGGTGAGTAGATTTCCAAGGGCGAGGTCTCCCATGGCGAACCAACCCCAGAATTTTCCAAATCGCTCACTGATTAGTTCGGCATGTCCTTTCTTGGTGACAGCTCCTAATCGGACAGTCATTTCCTGAACCACATAGGCCATGGCAAAGGTCAGTAAAATGAATGGCAGGAAGAACCCGATCCCATAGGTTGCCCCTGTCGTGGCATAGGAAATCATGCTGGGACCATCGTTCTCGCCAAGCATGACCAAGATTCCAGGTCCAAGCAGCACCCAGAAAAGCATGATGGGACGTCGCTCATCACGATGACGTTTTACATGACGCCTGTCTTCTGCCCTTTTGATATCCTCCTGACTAATTCTCTGTTTCTTTTGCAACTCCGACCCCGATAGCACCTCTTTGTTCATTTTTTAAGTACGTATAACCTGAAGCTCATGATGATTATAATGTAGTCAATGCTACAAAATGCTGTAAAGGCTATATTCCTTAAAAAAAAGCTCTGCCATTAGGCAAAGATAAGCTAATTCAGATTCCTGATTCTTTTCTTTTTTTTGAAGCATCCTAATAGCAATATTTTGTCACTTAAAAACGTAGTATCTCCAATTTCCCCACTGGAAAAGAGCGCTGATTACCAGCGATTGACTAGGCAGCAACATGCTCAGGAACGAGCTCAAGATTATGTGGAGGCGATTGCGGACCTGATCCAGCTTCGGGGTGAAGCACGCGCTGTTGATTTGGCAAGGAGTCTTGGGGTCACCCATGTTACTGTCATCAGCACGATTGAAAGATTGATGCGTGATGGGTTGGTCACCACGGAACCATACCGATCAATTTTTTTAACCGAGAAAGGGAAGCAGCTCGCTTCGCAAGTGAAGAAACGTCATGAAACGGTGGTAACCTTCCTGGTGGCACTTGGAATTTCTCCCAGCGTGGCTCGAGCTGATGCTGAAGGTATTGAGCATCATGTGAGCGAGGAAACCTTGAGGGCCTTTGAAAGATTTATCGCTCTAAAGTCCCTTTAACTAAGGTGCTCAGTTATTTTATTACCTTTTTTCTTGATATGAAGTGTCCTTTTTTCTAGCTATTGAATAAATCGTTTATGTCCACTTTCAAGCAATTGGCATCGAGACTTGGCATCTCTGATAGGCAGTTGAGGCGATACGCTGAAGAGGGGAAAATCATTGGGGTTTACACCACGAAAGGTGGTCACTGGCGTCTTCGCGGGCAATTGACCGAAGCTCGCGTGGAGCGTGCCCGCAAAGTTCTTAGATTAACTCCCTCAATTGCTCTAAATCGAAGGAAGCAACATTTTAAGAGAGCGAATGTCTTGATCAAGGATGTACAGAAACAGTGGAAGCAGACTTTTGACCCCCAAAAAAAGAGAGTCGCAAAAACATATCGAGTCAAATCTGACCGCATGGAGTCGTCAGGGGATGTCATCCAAGGGGATCTTTTTTCTCAGTGGTGAGATTGGTGGAGAGTTGTTTATTCCAACATTTGACGGTCAGTTGTATCGGGATCAAAGTTGTAGTTGGAGTTTTTTTATTCACTATTCAGTTATTGGCCCAGAAGTTGCTTGCATATTTCAGTCAGTAGCTTTCCTCTTGAGGGATGCTTGGAATGGAACTGATTGCTGGGATTGCGCAACAGCAGTCCCTCTCCCCGCAGATGCAGCAGAGTCTGCAACTGCTCCAGACTCCTGTCGCAGAACTAAGGCAATTGGTTGCTGCCGAGATGGCTTCCAATCCTGTGCTGGAAGAGGTGATGCAGTCTCCCGAAAAGGGGGAATCTCCCGAATTTGAAGAAATCCGAAACAGGGATGAGCAAAGGGATCTTCGCATCTCCTCCCTGCAGGAGGAGTGGCGGGATTATATGCCCCAGGCTGGAACCAGTGCTTCAGGTTCTTTTTCCAAAGAGAACGAAGAACGCAGGCGTTATCTTTTTGATTCGCAAGTATCACGTCCCACTCTCCGTGAGGCCGTCATTGCCCAGGCAGCTGGATTCACCAAGAATGAACGAGATTTGGTGGAGGCGATAGCAGGTAACCTTGATCCTGATGGTTACCTTCGTATCCTCCCTGGAGAGCTTGCTGCGACGATTAATGTCCCCGAACATGTACTGGATGCGGTGCTTGAAAAAGTCAGGCAATTTGAACCTCCCGGAATCGCTGCGTTTGATCTGGCTGAATGCCTTTGCCTGCAGCTTTCCAGAAGGGGTGAGGGAAATAGCCTCGCAGCTAGAATACTTAGGCATCATCTGCCTCAACTTGCCCGCCACCGGTTCGAGGACATCGCAAAAGAAATCAGGGTCCCGCTTGCCGATGTTGCCGCCGCTGCTCGGCATATCGCCTCGCTTGAGCCCAAACCTGGTCGCCCTTTTGCCGAGAATGATGAGCAAGGCGTCATCCCTGATCTTATTGTCATCCCTGAAGGCGATGGTTTTGTCGTTCGTTTGAACGAAGATGATCTCCCTAGATTAAGGATCAGCAGTGAGTACAAGGACATGCTAGCCGGTCGTGGCGAAAATGAGGAATTACTTCTCTATCTTCGCGATAAGATTAGGGGCGCCCGGGTTTTTCTTCGCAGCCTCCAGCAACGCCAGCAGACGCTGTTAGCAATCGGCAACCAGATCGTCGAAAGGCAGGAGGAATTCTTTCATAGGGGAGCCGAGGCGCTTCGTCCACTTATCATGGCTCAGATTGCGGATGCCGTAGGTCTTCATGTCACAACTATCAGCAGGGCAGTGTCAGGAAAGTATATGGAAACACCGCAAGGGTTGTTTGAAATGAGGTATTTCTTCACTCCAGGCTTTCAAAATTCAGACGGGTCCTCAGTCAGCAATGAAATGGTCAAGGAAGCAATTCGTGATCTGATTGACCGGGAGATGTCAAAATCACCTCTAAGTGATCAGGATATCGTGACGAGGCTCGCCGAAAGGGGGCTCAAGGTGGCGAGAAGAACAATTGCAAAATACCGTGAGCAACTAGGCATTCTTCCAAGTCATCTTCGAAAATCTTACTGATACAACACACAATGCAGACCACCCTTACAGAACATGAAATCCGGCAGGCTCTCTCCCAAGTTCCCTATCCTGGTTTCACCCGCGATATCGTGTCCTTTGGAATTGTCCGAGATATTACAATTGACCGGGAGATAGTGGTGCAGCTTGTTATCGCCACAAACGATACCGGGGTGGCGACTGAGTTGAGGAATCGCGTTTTGAAAGAGCTCTCATCCCTGTGGGGGAATCTTCCATCCCGTGTGCTTGTTGACGTCCAGGCTCCGGTTCAAGCAACACCCCAGGCAGCTACACCCATTAATGGAGTGCGTCATGTCATCGCCATTGCAAGCGGCAAGGGTGGTGTTGGAAAATCAACCGTCTCAGTGAATCTGGCCGCAGCACTTTCCCGGGAAGGACTCTCGGTAGGATTGTGCGATTGCGATCTCTATGGACCAAGCGTCGCCCTTATGTGTGGTGCCAAAGAACGCCCTTCCGCAGACGAGCGAGGGATGATTACGCCTCCAGAACATCATGGCTTGAAAATCATGTCCATGGGACTCCTTTTGGAAGATGGTTCCCCGGCTGTTTTACGAGGTCCAATGGTGACACGGTACACCCAGCAGTTTCTTCGCAACGTCGACTGGGGAAGCCTTGATGTTCTCCTACTTGATCTTCCGCCCGGAACGGGTGACATCCAGTTAACAATCGTCCAGACGGTTGCGTTAACAGGTGTGGTTATCGTCACAACTCCCCAGGAAGTGGCTCTTATTGATGCCCGGAAGGCGGTCTCTATGTTTCAAAAAACAAACGTGCCCATCCTCGGAATCCTTGAAAACATGTCATATTTCCAAGTGCCTGGTGAAGATGCTCGGCATGAGATTTTCGGTGCGGGTGGGGGAGCTATGGAAGCCTTGCGTCTGGGGGTCCCCTACCTCGGCGGACTGCCGTTGGAACCGCGGCTTAGGATGGCTTCGGATAACGGAACTCCATTGGTCCTGTCAGAACCCGAAGCCCGCGTCTCGATCATGTTCCAAGAGGCTGCATGTGCCTTACTGCCGGTGATCAAATAATCCGCAAACCCCTATTACCGAGTCGATTTTAGCTGACCCGAGCCCGTAGGAGAAAAGACTATCCTGCGTTTTCCAGGATACGGAAGGCATTCCTGGCTGCGCCCAGGAGTGCGGTTTCATCGTTAAGGACCACTTTGATGGGCAACGTTTCCAGAAGTGGGCGGAGTCTTCCCTTATCTAAAAAACTCTCTAGGAACAAGGGACGGCGTAATAAGTCGATGATTTTGGGAGGAATTCCACCACCCAGGAAGACTCCCCCGGTTGCCATCGTTTTGAGGGCCATGTTGGAACACTCGGCACCGAGTGCCTGCACGAAGAGATCCATTGTCTTTTGGCAAAGGGGACAGGAACCGTCCGCCGCATGCCTGTCAATAACGGCAGCGGCGTCTTCTCTCTGCATACTCTCAGCAACTTCCGTCTTTTCATCACCGCGTCCAGTGTCCCGGAGGAAGCGGTAAATATTCGTGATGCCCATGCCCGAGACCACTCGTTCAAAACTGACGCGCCCGTACTCTCGCCTCAGATAAGTGAGAAGGTCGTGTTGAAGTTCGTCGGTTGGTGCGAAGTCAGCGTGCCCACCCTCACAAGCCCAAGGGGTGTGCCGATGACCGTCCCAGAAAAGCCCCGCTTCACCAAGGCCGGTACCCGGTGCTATGACGCACTGATTGCCAACGCTTGTTATCGAACCAACCTGGAGCGTTGCGAGATCACTCTCTCGAAGGGCCGAGAGGCCATAGGCAGTCGATTCCAAATCGTTGAGAACCGAAACTCGGGGTATGGCAAGCAGCTTTGGAAGAGCATTGATTTGAATGCTCCATCCAAGGTTGCTTGCCTTGACGACGCCCCCGACATTTGGCCCGGGCACGCCGAATGAGGCGGCCATCAGGGGAGTTTCAAGAGATATCCCATCCAAGAAAAGACGTACCATTTCCTCCACGGAACTGTGGTCCGAACTTCGAAACTTGGCGGAATGAACCCTCGACATTTCATGATCGCCACGAAAGACAGCTACCCTGAAATTTGTTCCCCCTAGATCTCCGGCGAGGATCAACGGGGGAACTTCGTTCATGCAGTGTATGCTTCTTGTAGCGGTCGGCGAATCAAGAGGATCCCGATTGCGACTAGAGACGGATCACCCGAGCTGACGAGATGTCAGCATCAGAAGTCACCTTCGCCAGAAGGGCCTCATCCGGAGCCGAATCAAGATTCAAGAGGGTCAGTGCCTGACCGCCAACCTCGTTTCTGCTGAGTGACATTCCAGCAATATTGACACTGTTGCCTCCAAGGAGGGTGCCGAGATGTCCGACGATTCCTGGTCGGTCGCGGTTCTCAAGAAGGAGTAATATGCCCGAAGGGATTCCCTCCACGAAACGACCATTGATAGTCACGACACGAGGCTTAGAACCGTAAAGAGTCCCCCCAACGGATGCTGAAACACCATCCATCTCGATGATCGCCTCAATGAGATCGGTGAACTCAGTTGTTTCACTCTGGCGTGTCTCGACAACTTCAAGCCCAAGATTGCGAAGAATTGCCGGGGCGTTGACTTGGTTCACCTCTTCACCATGGATGTGACGGAGGAATCCGGTGACAAGCGCCCTGGTGACTGCCGTGAGATCGAGATCGACAATTCTTCCGCTGTAACGGATCGAGAGTTTCTCTGCCCGTTTTGGTGCAATCTGTGCAAGAAAAAGTCCCAGTTTGCCACCAAGTTCGATCCAAGGACCAAGCGTTGAAAGAGTCTTGGCATCAATGTTCGGCATGTTCACGGAATTACGGATTTCACCCTGCAAGAGAGTTGCCCGCACGGCCTCGGCGATCTCGATTCCTACCAACTCCTGGGCTTCCGCAGTCGAGGCTCCAAGATGAGGAGTAAGGACGAGCGTTTCGAGGGAGCGATGAGGCCAATCAACTGTCGGGGGCTCAACCTCGAAGACATCAAGAGCCGCACCGGCGATCTGACCGCTACGAAGCCCCTCTGCAAGGACATTCTCGTCGATGAGGCCGCCGCGGGCGCAATTCACAATACGAACACCTTTCTTCAACAAAGGAAGTTGCTTCGCACCAATCATGTGCATGGTTTCATCAGTCAGCGGCATGTGCACGGTGATGAAATCGGCGCGGGGCAGGATATCATCGATCTTTTCCACCACCTCCACCTGGAGCGATTTTGCCTTGCTGGCCGAAATGTAGGGATCATAGGCGAGCACTTTCATGCCGAAGGCGATGGCCCGACGGGCTACTTCGGTGCCGATACGTCCCATGCCCAGGATTGCAAGAGTCTTGTCGTAAAGTTCGACGCCTTCGAACTTCTTACGATCCCACTTTCCTTCCTTCATGCTGGCATTTGCTTGGGGAATATTGCGTGCTATTGAGAGCATCAGCGAAAAGGCGTGCTCGGCCGTGGAGATCGTGTTGCCTCCCGGTGCATTCATCACGATGACTCCATGCTTCGTGGCAGCCTCGACATCGACATTATCGATTCCGACACCGGCACGCCCCACTACCTTCAGATTTTTGGCGGCCGCGAAAACCGCAGGGGTCACCTTTGTCTGACTCCGGACGACGAGACCAGCAAACTCAGGGATAATCTGAATCAACTCCTGTTCCTTCAGTCCTGTCTTGACAACCACCTCAACAACGCCCCCCTCGGCAAGGGCTTCAACTCCACGGCTGGAAATCGGATCTGCGACAAAAACTTTGGGAACCTTGTTCATGATGGAATACTGTTGATGGTGTGAGTTGGATGTTGAACCGGGTGATGCTTGGATGGCTACACTAGGAATGAGATTCAAGGTTTTACTAGGTCGAGAGACCAACAGCAAAGAGGAAACAAAAAAATCTCGTCAACCGCCGGATTTGATCTATCCAAACGAATGCCAGATCGTCTCAATTTCCGCTCCCCACGTACCATGAAAAGAAATTCAACTCCCAGCGATGAAACACCGCAAGATCACCTCTCTGAATCCTCTGCGATACCCGAGACCATTCCTGAAACAACCCAAGTCATGGGTGGGGTCCAATGGACGCCTGCTGCTTCCTCATCCTCAGAACAGTACTTGGGGGGCTCAGACACCCCCCGCAGGCGTCGTCGCTCCGGATCTAACAGCCATAAGAACCGCGCTAACCGCATGAAATCAGCCGGAAACGCTAGGGAGAGTAGAAAAAAACAACGGGCACGAACCCGGGTCATCCTGCTTGTTGTCCTTTTCATCGTTGCTGTGACGGCGTCACTCGTGATCGGTTTTATGATCGGCCAGGAATCAAAAAAACGTGAGAACACGACAAAGGTCAGTAATGTTCAGGAAGTGATTCCGACATCAGAATCGTTGAATCAACTTGATGGTGCTTTTGAAGCTTTAAGGGGAGGGGATACCCGCAAGGCGATGCTGGATTTTCAAAGTGTTGAGAATATGCAGCCATTGTTCGGAATGGACTACCTGGTCGCCGAGGCGGCCTTTTTATCCGATGAGCCATCCCTGGCACATGATGCAGCGGAGCGCGCCGTGACAAAGAATGAAATGAGCGCTGAAGCACAGATTCTGTTGGATATGATCAATTTCAGTCAGGAAAAAGCATCAACGGACGGCGCCCCCCGTTTTTCAGCTCCCTTCGATACCTTGCAAAACACTTTCCGCAGATATGCCTCCTCGCATCCGGCCGATTCAAAAATCTATTATCTCTGGGGCGAATTACTGTGTTCTCAGGGCTCCTACAAGAGCGCAATGGACATGTATCACCGCGGTGCGATTCGTGCCGATACTCGTTCAGATTATACCGTATTGTCCTCAAAGGAGGCTCTTGCGCGTCTCCAAAGTGAGCCATCCAAATCACTTCATTCACTTTCGGAAATCACGGCCATGTCGGGAGAGCAATCGGTAGAGGCTGCCTTCAGTGCCATGCAACAAAAAAACTTTCCGGATGCCCTGCAGTTTTTGGACCGGGCAAAGGAGTGTTTTTCACCGGACGTTTTGCGGGAGATCTTGAAGGACCACTCATTTGACCCGTACAGATCAGACTCCCAACTCAATGATTTTTTTAAAAAGGAGTCGAAGAAGAAAGCCTCGATTCCTTAAAGATCTCATTTATCGATGCTTACAGGCGAGAGGATTTCAGACTCCTTTTTTTAAATAATCCTCACGATGAAAAATGGCGCTTGCAAGCTTGCTGATACTTCATTTTGATCCATCTCTCATTTTCCAGTTCATGCTTTTTTTTCACCCATTGATCGCAAGTGCAGAACTCTCCGCAGAGACACCTGATTTTCTCACACACTCATTTTTGTCATGGTTGACGAATTCGATTCTTGTGACTGCCCTCGTCCTGGGTGGAATCGTTTGGATGGTTCGTTCCTGCACCCGGAAAATAGAATTGATTCCTGGATCCGGTCAAAATTTTCTTGAGGCTGTTGTCGAGGGGTTTTACGGCGCCGTTGAGGGCATTCTTGGCGACACAATGACGAAGAAGGCATTCGGTCTTCTCGGGACACTCTTTATTTTTATCCTTATCTCGAATTGGTTTGGCCTTCTTCCAGGAGTTGGTTCGATTGGTTGGGGCGTCAAGGATGGTTTTATCTCCCTGAGCACCCTTCAGACACCGCTTCTCCGTCCCGGAACTGCCGATATGAACATGACAATCGCCATGTCCGTTGTCTCGATGGTCCTCTGGTTTTACTGGACCATGCAAGTCACCGGTCCGATCGCTTTTGTCAAGGAACTCTTCGGAGTAAAAGGTGGGATGACGGGACCGATCCTTTTTCTGCTTGTTCCGCTCTTCCTTTTTGTCGGGGTTCTCGAAGTTGTTTCCATCCTTGTACGTCCCGTCTCTTTATCCTTACGACTTTATGGTAATATCTTCGCGGGAGAGAACATGCTTGCGACGATGATCAATATCGGGCATCTCTTTCATTGTCCCCATTGGTTGACCTCCGTGTTGAGTTGTATCGTTCCGTTCACTTTCTATTTTCTGGAATTGCTCATCGGTTTCCTTCAAGCCATGGTTTTCACACTCCTCGTCCTCGTCTACCTTCAGCTTTCGACAACTCACGAGGAACACTGATCTGATTTTCTTAGACTTTTGACCGTTGGGACCATGCGAGACGTGGACAACGATCGGAAACAACACAAACCAAAACATACACGCACATGCTAACCACAATCATCGCTGAAGCCGTTACAACGGCAGGAGTGACTGGAAGTTTCACCCTCGGTGTCGCCGGCGCAGGATCTGCAATCGGCATCGGTCTCATCGGAGCCCGCATGGTCGAGGCCATCGGCCGCAATCCCGGAACACTTCCCAAGGTGCTGATGATCGGCATTCTGACAATCGCATTGGCTGAGGCCATTGCGATCTTCGGATTGATCTTCGCCTTCCAAGGCCGCTAAGAATAAATACCATGTCTTGGGGTGCCTTTCCTTGAGGGAAAGGCACCCCAAAGCAGTTACCGCCAGTTTTTGTATTAACCCAAGAGATTCACCCGCAGATGTTTACTGAAATCCTAAGCAAGTTCGGAGTCGATTGGCCGCACTTCATTGCACAATTGGTCCTCTTTCTCATCGTTTACTTCGTCCTCAACAAGTACGCCTTCGCTCCTTTGCTTAAGATCCTTGAGGAGCGTC
>CAINEX010000017.1 GCA_903847935.1 uncultured Spartobacteria bacterium
CAGAGTGGGCGCAGGAAGCGGGGTGATTGGCGAGTGATTTGTGAGGCCTATGAACCTTCCGCTGAAGGTCAGGGTCACTCTCCTTGCGCCGGGCCTTGTTCCCTTTGAGCCAGAGAAGAAGAGCCTGCCAGTGAATGCCAAACATAACCTTCAGGGTGAGCAATGGGTATTTGAAACTAAACCGAAGGAGGTTTTTGTCACTTAAGGGAACCCTCTTTCCGTTCAACAGGCTGATCAGTTCACGTTTCTCGCCACGGTAATCGTCGATTGAGATCCGCAGTTGCTTGTCCGGTAGATGAAAGCGGAAGTCAAATTCCAGATCGAGATCCGAAAATGGGGAGACATAGAAATGCTTCACCACACGCGTGTGAAAAGTGCCGTCCCGCTGTAGGGGGACCAGATAGGGTTTCCATTCCCCAAAGGTGTTGCCCACCTCTGCTACCGAAACCATTGGGGAGCCATCCATGTGATGGCAGAAATAAATCGAGATAGGGTTAAAGATGTAACCGAGGATGCGGGGGAGGGTCAGTAGTTGAATGCGACCAACTGGTTCGGTAATGCCGTGATCCCGTAGAAAACTCAATATATTTTCCCTTGCTGAAGCGGAACAATGATTGATGTGATCGCTTTCACAAAAGCTGTAAAGGCCCGGGCGGTTTACCGTCAGGAGGCGTAGGGAATTGACCAGCAATGGGAGTTCGTCCAGATCGATCAGGAAATAAAAAACCTTATAGAGAAATTCATGCGTCGTTGGTGCCAGTCTTCGGTGAAAGACCGTGCACTCGTAGAGACACGAGTTCATGTGAGGGGTCATCAGATGAGGGACTTCCGGATTGCTTTAGCTGCATCGAATCCCGACTTGCAGGCATCCTCATGGAATCCGTAGCGAAAATAACTCCCGCAGAAAAAAAGACGGCCTTCGTGGTTGAGACTGGGGAGTTCCCTTTGGGCCCGGATCGCTTCCAAGGTGAAGATCGGATGGTCATACTCCGTGGAGTAGAGCACCCTTTCCGGATTGATCTTCTCACTGCTGTTGAGCGAGACGAAATAGTCCTTTTTCTGGGAGACTCCCTGAAGTGCATTCATCCAGTAATGGGTGGCTGCGCGCTGATGACCATCAGGTCCCTCTTCCGCCCTGAAATTCCAGGAGGCCCAGGCTCGGGGGCTCCTCGGCATCACCGATGTATCGGTGTGTAGCAATGCCTCATTGCGCTGGTAGTGAAAGGCCGAGAGAAGGCGAGATTGTTGGGATGTTGGCGCGCTGAGGAGGCCCAGGCTCTGGTCGGCGTGGGCAGCCAGAACAACAATATCAAAGAGCTCCCTTGATCCCGATTTTGTTGTCACCCAAGCGCCATCATCAGTCTCTTCCACTTTGGTAACAGGGTTGCCAACTCGAGGTGCTCCGAGAAAGTCCAGCATCTTCCTGACATAGGTGCGGGCACCTCCCTCGACAGTGAACCAAGGATGGTGCGTGGTGATTCCGAGAAATCCGTGATTATGAAAAAAATGGAGGAGGGTGCCGGCTGGAAATCCAAGGATCCTGCCGGGTTCCGTGGACCAGACTGCGGAACTCATCGGCACCAAGTACAGATCGAGGAAATCGCTACCGAACCCATGCCGTTTGCAGAAGGTCCCCAAGTCCTCCCGATCGAAATCTGCCTGCTCCTCCGAGGAGTCACCGTCAGCCTCGTTGCGCAGCCACTTTTTGCCGACATGAAAGAACCTCATGATCTCGGCAATGAGTTTCAGAAATCGCAGGCTGCCGAGATTACGGCGCTGAGCGAAGAGTTTATTCAATCCCATGCCGTTGTACTCAAGACCGCTTGCCGTGTGTTGAACACTGAAGGACATCTCGCTCGGTTTGATGATGACACCGAGTTCTTTGAAGAGGCGGCAGAGATTAGGATAGGTGACCTTGTTGAAGACAATGAAGCCGGTATCGATCGGGATTTCCTTTCCATCCTCCGAGATCGTCACTGTGTTGCTGTGTCCTCCCGGACGATTTGCCGATTCAAAGAGAGTCAATTCGGACACATCTCTCAGGCCCCATGCGCAAGAGAGTCCGGAGACGCCGGTTCCTATAATGGCCACCCGAGGGAGGGATCTAGGTTCCATGCCTGATCGTATTGACATCTCGGTACGCGCTCTCGGGAACGCGCTTTAGATTGCTGATAAGGCGCAGGGAGGCTAAAAGTCGAAGGATATAGTAGGTCGGGTCGATCTCCCACCAGTAGAACCCCTGCCTTGCCGAGGACTGGTAGCGGTGATGATTGTTATGCCATCCCTCCCCGAGGGTTATGATCGCGAGCAAAAAGCTATTTTTGCTATCGTCCCCTGTTTCGTAACGGGGCTTTCCAAAGACGTGGGCCATCGAGTTGATGCAGCAGGTGCCGTGAAAAAGAAGAACAGTACTGATGAATCCCCCCCAGACCAGCATCTGGAATCCGGACGTGTGCAGGGCGGGATCAACAATGGAGAGCAATGCTCCAAGGCCATAGGTCAGAATGGCAAGAAGAAGCGGGCCGATGAGATCGAAGCGGTTCAGGAAGACGAGTTCGGGGAATTTGGCCAGATCGGGAATCAGGGAGTAGTCGGTGGGAAAATTCCTGCTGCTCGTCATCCAGCCGATATGCGCCCAGAGAAAGCCCTTCTGACGTGGTGAGTGGACATCGACCTCCTCGTCCGAGTGCGCGTGATGATGACGATGAACCGCTGCCCACCAGAGGGCTCCTCGCTGCACGCAGAGAAGGCCGAGTAGGGCAAATAGAAACTGAACACCCCTATTGGCCTTATATGCCTTGTGACAGAAATAACGATGGTAGATGCCGGTGACAAAAAACATCCGTACGACATAGAGCACTGCACAGACCGCAACGGCGATAGGGCTGTATCCAACCCAGAAAACCCCAAGGCAGCCCAAGTGAAGCACGATGAAGGGGAGGGCCCTACTCCATTCCATTTGTTCCGGCATCGCCTTGGTCGCTTCGATTCCACGGGGGAAGTAATCGGAGTCGATGAAACGAATGATTTTGGCGAGGCTCTTCATCATAAAACTGAGCTTAAACTACAATGATTAACCCCAAGGGTCAGTCGGTGGAGATCCCAAATTCTCCAAGAAGGCGGTGGAGATCATCCGAGCCGTAATATTCGATGGAGATGTGACCCTTTTTCTCGGCATGAGTCAGTGAGACCCTCGTGGAGAAACGATGCTGGAGCTTGTTTTCGAGATGTTTCAGCGCGGGCGGGAGTTCGGGCGTTTTGCGCGAACCCTTGTCTCCGGGTTTTCGTGGTTTGGTCCCTGCGAGTTGAGCCGCGACCAATTGTTCAGCATCGCGTACCGATGCTGACGATCGGATGAGTTTTTCCGCAAGTAGTCTTTGTTCCTCATGATCCTTGATGGCAAGAAGGACCTTGGCGTGCCCCTTGCTGAGGCGTCCTTGGATAAGGTGGGTTCTAACCTCCTCGTCCAGCTCCATGAGTCGTATCGCATTGGCGACATCGGAGCGGCTTTTCCCGACGCGTTTGGCAATTTCCTCCTGGGTCAGGCGGAACTCCTTGGAAAGGCGCTGATAGGCAGCCGCCTCTTCAATTGGATTTAGCCCCTCGCGTTGGAGATTCTCGATGAGCGCCAATTCCAAAACCTCCTGATCGGAAGCTTTGCGCACGATGACCGGCGCCTCGGCAAGACCTACTTCGAGGGAAGCCCTCATCCGGCGCTCCCCGGCAATGAGTTCGTATTTTCCTCCCGTCAGCCGGACAATCAGCGGTTGTATGATTCCACGCTGCCTGATGGATTCGACAAGTTCAACAAGATGCTCGGCGGGGAATTCTTTCCTTGGTTGAAGCGGGCTCGGGACTATCTGGTCAAGTCGGATCATCTGGATTTGCTCCCCGTGCTCCTCTGATGGGATGGGTGCGGCAACACGTGCATTGATGAGGGCTCCTAGGCCCTTTCCCAAACCTTTTCCAAGCCCCTTACCGAGGCTTTTTCCCGCATTTGGTTCACCCTCACTTTTTGCATGTTCTGACTTTGCCATGTCCCCCAGCGTAGAGTAGTCCTCAAGAGGTGGGGAAGGAAAAGGTTATGGGGGAGATGCTTGTCTTCACCGAATTTACGGATGATCAAACTGAAAGCTTTCCTGAGAGACTTTCTTCCAGCATTTTTTCTCCAATGTTCCAGAGCCTTGTTTTTATCCCTCCTGAAGAGGCTTTCGATGGAGCGATGCAGATGGCCTTGGACGAGGCCTTGCTTCTCTCTGTGGAGACGCCGACGATGAGGTTTTACCGTTGGAACTCTCCATGCGTCACATTCGGGTATTTTCAAAAACGATCTGAGGTTGAACTTACCCACCCCCGACTCCCCTCTTTCAGACGCTGGACTGGAGGTGGAATGGTTCTCCATGGAGTAGATCTAACGTTTTCGTTAATAATTCCTCGTTCAGACAATGTGGCCTCCATGCAGTCTGCTCTTTTTTACAAATCATTGCATTCCAGACTCGCTTTTTGGCTTGCCTCTCTGCTTCCCACCGAAGTGCGGTTGGTCAGCAAAGTAGAGGTTTGTGAAGGTGCTTCCTGCTTCTCTGCGCCTGCCTGTGACGACCTCATGATGGATGGAGGTAAAATCCTGGGTGGAGCACTAAGGCGTAGTCACGGAAGGTTACTCTATCAGGGAAGCCTCCAATTCCCGCATGCACTGAGTTTGGATCCCCGGTCCATGGCTGGGGCACTCAGTGGTTCACTCACCCTCAAGTCATTGGATGGCAAAGTGTTGACTGATGCGGAAAGAATTGCCGAGAGTCGGTATTTGAATCCGGAATGGGTCGAGCGGAGGTAAAAATCTCCTCGGGTTTTGCGATCGGTCTGGCATCGAGCCCCTCATGACCAGAATGTGACAGGAAAGGGTTTGTCATTCTTGCTGTAATATCGCTGACTTAACAGCTTACCCATCCGCTACGAAACAACTATGAAACGATCTATCCTTTTAGCCGTTATATTTGCCAGCTTGTTCATTGAAGCTAAGGCTTTCACGGCATTAAATGGATCTGGAGCTACCTTTCCCGCGCCACTCTATCTCCGTTGGGCCTCTGATTTTGGAAAGGCTAACAACACGGTTAGCATTAATTATCAAGGGGTGGGAAGCGGTGCTGGTGTGAAGCAGTTCGGTGATGGAATCACTGATTTTGGTGCAAGTGATGTCGCCATGACGGATGCCGAGATTGCCAAGATGGGAGGAAATGTCCTGATGCTTCCGGTCACGGGCGGTACCATCGTTCTTGCTTATAATATTCCCGGTGTTCAGGCAGGACTCAAACTTTCACGCCTGAACTATACCAGCATCTTCCTCGGAAAGATTCAACACTGGAACGATCCCCTGATTGTCAAGGATAACCCCGGCTTAAAAATTCCAAACCTCCCGATCACTGTAGTCACTCGCTCCGATGGAAGCGGCACCACGGCTGTTTTCACCGCTCATCTGGATGCCGTGAGTCCCGAATTTGCAGCCAATGTGGGCAGCGGTAAGTCCGTCACTTGGCCGGTTGGTCTTGCAGGAAAGGGTAATGATGGGGTGACCGCTCTTATCAAACAGACGCCCGGGGCTATCGGCTATGTGGAGTTCGGGTATGCCAACAATAATAAACTTACGATGGCCGATCTTCAGAACAGGGCTGGCAACTTTATTTTTCCAAGCATTGAAAGTGGTGCCGCGACTCTCGCCTCGGTGGTTCTCCCCGAAAACCTGAGGGCCTTTATTCCCGATCCTGATGGCGCCGACGATTACCCTATTGCCACCTTCACCTGGTTGCTTGTGAAGAAAACTTATCCTGACACCGAAAAAGCTACAGTAATAAAGGATTTCGTGAATTATGGACTTACCAAGGGGCAGGATGCAGCCCCTTTGCTGGGATATATTTCACTCCCTCCCTCAGTTGTGGCTAAAGTTCAAGCTACTCTCGACACTGTCAAATAGGTCTCGCCTGAAACCTTCATGAGAACAAGAATTGGAGGTGTGCCTATCTTAAATACCGGAACATTGAGCCCCTTGACGCCGGAATATCGCCGCAACCCTGATTTTTTTAAGGGCGCCTGTCAATTGGCCTGTATCCTGACGATACTCCTGCTGGCATTCATTTTTGGGGAGATTCTGCTCAAGGCATGGCCGGCGATCCACCAGTTTGGATTTGGATTTATCACTGGAACACAGTGGAGTCCTAACCGGGGGGTATTCGGTGTCCTTCCTGTCTTGATCGGAACTGTTGAGAGTAGTTTTTTAGCCCTCTTGGTCGCGCTTCCTCTTGGTCTATCCATCGCTCTTTTTATCAGTGAGGATTTCCTGCCCAACTCATTGCGTCAATTCATCCGGTTTGTGGTTGAATTACTCGCGGCTATCCCGAGCGTTGTCTACGGATTATGGGGTGTTTTCGTCGTTATTCCGCTTGTCCAGAAGTACGGAACAATCCTGTCTGATCACTTCGGTTTTCTCCCTCTCTTTGCCGGACCAGCCTATGGCAATAGCCTCCTCACGGCCAGCCTTGTGCTGGCTCTGATGGTGCTTCCAACAATCACCGCGATTTCCCGATCTTCGTTGGTAGTAGTACCCTACTCCTTGCGCGAGGGCTCCTACGCCCTCGGAGCCACGAGGTGGGAGACGATCCTGGGGGTTATTCTTCCCACGGCTTCCCCTGGTATCGTGGCCTCCGCTATCCTTGCCTTCGGAAGGGCAATGGGTGAGACCATGGCCGTGGCCATGCTGATTGGAAACAGTCAACGACTCTCCTGGTCGCTTCTCTCTCCCTCCAACACGCTCTCCGCGCTGTTGGCAAACCAGTTTTCGGAGGCGGATGGAATCCAGATCAGCGCACTGATGTATGCAGCGGCCCTCCTTGTTGCCCTGACTCTTGTTGTCAACATTGCCGGGGCAATGGTGCTCAGGCAGACGCAGCGTGCCACTTCGGTATTGCGTTAATGAATTAGCCATGATGAAGCCTGAATCGCGACATTTCTTTTCAAGCCCAAAGGGGAAAACATCTTTTTACAGGATGTTACGCAATCGATTCCTGACGGGACTTTGCATTGCCCTGTCGCTTCTGACTCTGTTTCCTCTGATCTCTATCGTCATTCTGGTGATCCGTAACGGCCTGCCCCTTATAAGCATGAACCTCTTTACTCAGTTGTCTCCAGCCCCTGGACTGGAAGGGGGGGGATTTGGTAATGCCATTATGGGAACGCTTGTGATGGTCTGCATTTCACTTCTTCTCGCGGTTCCACTCGGGATCCTATCGGCTGTTTATATCAATGAGTATGCTCCCGTTTCACCAGTGTCCTCGGCTGTCAGGTTTGTTGCCAAACTTCTGACCGGCATACCCTCGATCATTTGTGGTGTGTTTGCCTTTGCCGCCGTTGTCATGACATCCCAACATTTTTCTGCCATAGCGGGAGGTGTGGCGCTCGCGATATTGATCCTGCCGATCATCCTGCTTACCTCCGAACAGGCTCTGATGGGAGTCTCCGTCTCTTACCGCGAGGCCTCCTATGGCGTCGGGGCCACGCCCTTTCAGACAATCTGGCGCATCGTGCTTCCCGATGCCATGCCCGCGATCATGACGGGGATTATGCTCGCTGTCTCCCGTGCTGCAGGGGAAACCGCCCCGGTGCTTTTCACCGCGTTATTCAGCCAGAACTGGATTACATCAGTCTTTGAACCGACAGCTTCCCTTTCCGTGCTGATTTATAATTTTGCATCACTACCCTACGCCTATCACATCAAGTTGGCTTGGTCTGCATCACTTGTTCTCGTGACGCTTGTCACACTTACCAATATTCTGGCCCAGATGATTTTCAGTCCCAAACAGCGATAAATCCGTGAGTAACGACTACACGTCTTCCGAAGCACACCCGATTCAGGTCTCTCATGAAACTGCGCGACCTTATGAATTATCGGATGTGGTTCCCCCCAGTGAAACTAATTTCATCAAGGTCGATGATTTTAGGTTCTTTTATGGTAAAAAAGAGGTTCTGCACGGCATTAATTTGGAGATCCCCTCACGCCGGGTCACCTCCTTTATTGGACCTTCGGGATGTGGTAAGTCGACCCTGCTAAGAAATTTTAACAGGATGAATGAACTCATCCCGGGAGTTCGCCATGAAGGTGACATAACGATCCATGGGACAAGCATTTTTGATCCCTCCGTCGAGGTTATAGCCCTTCGCAGGAGGATCGGTATGGTCTTCCAAAAATCAAATCCGTTTCCGATGTCCATCTACGGTAACATTGTCTACCCCCTGAGGATCGCCGGCCAAGGGGATCGGTCCATGCTTGATGAAACAGTGGAACGCTGTCTCCGCTCCGCGGCTCTCTGGGATGAGGTGAAAGATCGTCTTCATGAGAGTGCCCTGGGTCTTTCAGGAGGACAAATGCAACGTCTTTGCATCGCTCGCGCCATTGCCAGCAGGCCCGAAATTCTTCTCATGGATGAACCTTGTTCGGCGCTCGATCCTATCGCGACCGCAAAAGTGGAGGAGCTCATTATCGAATTGAAGAGGGATTTTACAATCATCATCGTGACCCATAATATGCATCAAGCCAGTCGTGTGTCGGAACTCACTGCCTTCTTTTATCTTGGTAATCTTGTTGAGTTCGACGAGACGCGAAAAATATTTACAAACCCATCCAAGCTTCAGACAGAGGAATACATCACCGGCCGTTTTGGCTGATCTTATCATGCATACCGAACCATCCCGCCCCCATACCCTGACTGATTTCACGACGGCTCTGGATCAACTCCGGGGTAGTGTCTTGACGATGGCCAGCCTGACGAAGACAAACCTTCAGAACTCCATCCAAGGTCTTTTTCTACGCGATGACGATTTTTGTAACCACTCCATCGCTGATGACGAGGAAATCGACCTTCTTGAGATCCAGATCGACAGGGAGGGCATTGACGTGATGAGTCGTTTTCAACCTGTTGCAAAAGACCTTCGTGTAGTGATCTCCTCCATCAAGATTGGCGCCAATATCGAGAGGGTAGCAGATCAGGCCGTTAATATCGCCCGCCGTGCCCGCAAACTCAACGAGCATCCGGAGTTGCATGAACTTCACCTTCTTGATCAGGTGATCAAGCTATCCCTTGAGATGTTTGAAGATGCCATCAGAGCCTTTGCCGAACGGAATGCATCTCTGGCCGTTGAACTTAAGGCCCGCGACAAGATTCTCGACAGATTGAATAAGGAAGCGACCGATGAGTTGATTAACCGGATGCAGGATGATTCCAGGAACCTTCCCGCCTTCCTGAACATGATCTTTATCAGCAGGTGTCTCGAGCGCATCGGCGACCATGCGGCTAACATTGCCGAGGATGTGGTCTTTGCAGTCAGGGCTGAGG
>CAINEX010000018.1 GCA_903847935.1 uncultured Spartobacteria bacterium
CGGACTCAAATGTCCTGAGGCTTCGGGACGCGACAGCATCAAATCCAAACCAACACCATGTCCGATAACCAAGCCATTGTAGATCAACTCAGCAACCTGACGGTCCTTCAGATTGCAGACCTCGTTAAGTCCCTTGAAGAGAAGTGGGGCGTGAGCGCCGCCGCTCCTGTTGCCGTAGCCGCTGCCGGAGGCGGTGGTGGAGCAGCAGCTCCTGCCGCTGAAGAGAAAACCTCATTCGACGTCATCCTCAAGGAGGCCGGATCCAATAAGATCGGCGTCATCAAAGAGGTTCGTGCAGCAGTTCCGGGTCTCGGTCTTGCCGAGGCCAAGGCACTCGTCGAGAGCGCACCCAAGGCCATTAAGGAAGGTGCCTCCAAGGAAGAGGCTGAAGAGATCAAGAAGAAGATCGAGGCCGCTGGCGCCAAGGTCGAGATCAAGTAGCCCTAGGCTACCTGATTACGCAATTCCTGCCGGTCATTGTGCTCAAGGGGACTTCCCCATTGACACAATGACCGGCAAAGCGTAAAAGAAAAAGTTCCACCTGCCTCAAGTTCTGCACCTCAGTCTCAAGACTCCTAGTCAATCATCTTATCGTGCCGCCCGCTCCGGTCCCTCAAGGGAACCAAGAGCAGGCGGACATTTTGGTTTATTGGTTCCCTCCTCCCTCTCTCCCAGCACACAACCCCGTCTCACCATTCTTGGCAGAAGCCTGAAATGGTAGCGAAAGCCACACCGGCGATCACTAGCGACAACAACGCGACAACAACGACCCAGTACCATGTCTGACCGTATCTCCTTTGGCAAATTGTACGAAGCTATCCAACCACCGAACCTCATTGAGCTGCAGATCAAGTCCTATGAGGAGTTTTTCCAGACGGGTGTCGATCCCTCAAAAAGGAAAAACGTTGGTCTTCAGGCCGTCTTCCGTGAGTTTTTCCCTATCTATGGCTTCGAGGAGAAGTCGCATCTGGACTTTGTCAGTTACACCTTGGAGGAGCCCAAGATCGGGCCCGTAGAGTGTCAGATCGAGGGTGAAACCTACAGTGCCCCCCTTTATGTGACCTTCCGATATAAAGACGAGAAGTCCACCAAGGAGGAGAAGGTCTACATGGGCGAAATTCCTCTCATGACCAAGCAGGGCACCTTCATGGTCAATGGTGCCGAGCGGGTGGTTGTCAGCCAGTTGCACCGTTCTCCAGGCATCTGTTTTGAGAGCGACGTGCATCTCAACGGGAAGCTGCTTTACGGCTTCCGCATCATTCCTGATCGCGGTTCTTGGACGGAAGTGCAGTTTGACACGAACGACTTGCTTTATGTCTACCTTGACCGACGCAAGCGTCGTCGCAAGTTCCTTGCCACAACGTTCCTCCGCGCCCTTGGTTTCCCGACCGATGAGGAGATTGCCGCCCTGTTCTACAAGATTGAATCGTTAAAACTCACTGACAAACTCAACGACGAGGTGCTGAGCACCAAGGTCCTTCTACAGGATGTCAGGGAGGGGGATGCCATCATTGCAAGGGCCTACGAACCACTGACACCCGCCATCGTGCGTGACCTTCTTCGATTGGGTCATTCCACAGTCAAGGTAATCGACACCAAGGAGGACGACACAATCGTCAAGTCACTCAAGCGTGACACGACAAAGAACGAGGAGGAGGCCCTCAAGGATATCTACCGCAAGCTTCGTCCCGGCGATCCTCCGACAGTACAAAATGCACGCGGCATGCTCAAGCGCCTCTTCTTCGATTCCAAGCGCTACGATCTTGGGCGTGTTGGACGTCATAAAATCCAGCAGAAACTCGGTCTGGATCCTAAAATCGACGACCGAATCCTTCGCAAGGAGGACATCGTTGAGTCAATGCGTTACCTTCTAAAGCTCAGGCGTGGTGACGGCATGACCGATGACATCGATCATTTGGGCAGCCGTCGTGTGCGCACGGTGGGGGAGCTTCTTGCCAACCAATGCCGTGTTGGTCTTTCCCGCACCGAGCGTCTCGTCCGCGAACGCATGGCCCTCTACGATCCCGCAGTCGATCACATCACACCGCAGAAGCTCATCAATCCCAAATCGCTTAGCGCCGTGGTCCGTGATTTCTTCGGCCGTTCACAGCTGAGCCAGTTCATGGATCAGACCAATCCGCTTTCCGAATTGACGCACAAACGCCGTCTCTCGGCCCTTGGGCCTGGAGGTCTCTCCCGGGAGCGAGCAGGATTCGAAGTTCGTGACGTTCATCCCTCGCACTACGGGCGCATCTGTCCGATTGAGACCCCAGAAGGTCCGAACATCGGACTAATCAGCTCTTTGAGCACCTATGCGCGAGTCAATGACTTTGGTTTCATTGAGACGCCGTACCGCAAGGTCATCAATGGCAAGGTTACTGATGAGATCGAGTATCTCACCGGAGACCGCGATGAGAATTTCTACATTGCTCAGGCAAATTCAACCGTGGACAGCAAGGGCAAGTTCCTTGGTGAGACTGTTTCTTCGCGTTATCGCGGGGATTTCCTCGAGATTGAACCGGACAAGGTTCAGTACATGGATGTCTCTCCGAAGCAGTTGGTATCTGTTGCTGCCGGCCTTATCCCATTCCTTGAGCATGATGACGCAAACCGTGCCCTCATGGGTTCGAACATGCAACGGCAAGGCGTGCCTCTCCTCATCTCTGAGGCTCCGATTATCGGAACCGGACTTGAGGGCCGTGTTGCACGTGATTCACGAGCCGTCATTGTCTCCGAGGTCACCGGTAAGGTTGCATCCGTAGACTCACAGCGGATCATCATCACGAAAAACGGGGAGCTACCGGAGGGACGCAAGAAGCTCAAGCATGACCCAGAGAACGGCCTTCATGTTTATGAACTCCGCAAGTTCATGCGCTCGAACAGCAGCACCTGTATCAATCAGCACCCTCTTGTTAAAAAAGGGCAGTCGGTGAAAGTAGGTGACGTTCTTGCAGACGGACCAAACACTGAGAATGGTGAACTCGCTCTAGGTCGCAACGTGCTTGTCGCGTTCATGCCTTGGAATGGTTACAACTTCGAGGATGCCATCATGATCTCGGAAAGGGTTGTAAAGGAGGACATTTACACGTCCATCCACATCGATGAGTTTGAAATCGGTGCACGAGACACAAAACTCGGACCCGAAGAAATCACCCGCGATATCCCGAACGTCAGTGAGGAAGCCCTTCTCAACCTTGGGCCCGATGGCGTGATCCGCATCGGTGCGGAGGTAAAGCCAGGGGATATTCTTGTCGGAAAGATCACCCCGAAGAGCGAGACGGAGCTAGCGCCTGAAGAGCGTCTTCTGCGTGCCATTTTCGGCGAGAAGGCAGCCGACGTAAAGGACACTTCCCTCACCGTACCATCAGGCACCTACGGTATTGTTATGGACGTGCGCGTCTCCTCCAAGGAGAAGGCCGCCAAGATCAAGATGACCCCTTCGGAGTCGAAGCGTCAGCAGAAGATGATCCAAGAGGACAACAAGAAGCGGAAGGATGAGCTCTTCGAGCAACTTACGGAAGCCCTCGCTAATGTCCTTCTTGGCGAGAAGATCCCTCTCGACGTTGTCAACGGCGAGTCCGGAGAGATCATCATCCCGGCCAATCGTAAGATCACCAAGATGCTCCTACGCAAGCTCGCCGGCGTCTACAATCATGTTGAGATCGACCCAAGCCCGATCCGCAACAAAATCCAGGAGATCATCGGCCAGTTCGAGCACCGTTTTGCCGACCTCGAGAACGAGAAGGAGGAGAATCTCGGCCGTGTCGAGAGCGGCGACGATGTCGATCCCGGAATCATCAAGCAGGTCAAGGTCTTCATTGCCAGCAAGAGGAAACTCAGCGTTGGTGACAAAATGGCGGGTCGTCACGGTAACAAAGGTGTCGTGGCCAAGATTGTTCCCGAGGAGGACATGCCTTTCCTCCCGGATGGAACTCCCGTTGACATCGTTCTCAACCCGCTGGGAGTGCCAAGCCGCATGAACGTCGGGCAGGTTCTCGAGACACACCTTGGCATCGCCGCAAAGGCGCTCGGATTCAAAGTGGCAACACCCGTGTTCGACGGCATACCCGAGAGTCGCATCCGCGAATATCTCGTTGAAGCTGGTCAGAAAGAGGGCTTCTCGTGGATTCAGGAAAATGGAAAATCCACCCTCTATGACGGACGCACCGGTGATGTCTTCGACCAGCAGGTTGTTGTCGGCATCATTTACATGCTCAAACTAGGTCACCTTGTCGCTGACAAGATCCACGCTCGTGCTGTTGGACCATACTCCCTCGTCACCCAGCAACCGCTGGGAGGTAAGGCTCAGTATGGTGGCCAGCGTTTCGGTGAGATGGAGGTCTGGGCACTTGAGGCCTATGGTGCGGCTTACACCCTTCAGGAGTTGCTCACCGTCAAATCGGATGACGTCCAGGGTCGTACACGCATTTACGAGAGTATTGTCAAGGGTGACAACTCGTTGGAGGCCGGCATTCCCGAGTCCTTCAACGTACTCATCAAGGAGATGCAGGGTCTCGGACTCGATGTTCATGTGGGCCGCAAGGATGCAGCCCAATCCTTCATTGATGAAGCCGCCTCAGTCTGAGCGACCTTCTCAAGCACATCCACTTACAGCAACAAGCCGCAAAAACAGCGCAGCAACAAGCAGCATAATAACGAGCCATGACCGACACAGCACTTGCAGTAGAAGCCAGCATCCTTACAACCCCTATCAAGTCAAACTTTGACGAGGTGGGAATCACGGTTGCCAACCCCGAGACGATGAGGAGTTGGAGCAAAGGTGAAGTAAAGAATCCGGAGACCATTAACTACAGGACATTCAAGCCCGAGAAGGGTGGACTGTTCTGCGAACGAATCTTCGGACCCACGCGTGACTGGGAGTGTTCCTGCGGTAAGTACAAGAGAATCAAGCACAAGAACGTGGTCTGCGACCGTTGCGGCGTTGAGGTCTGCCTGAGTCGCGTGCGCCGCGAGCGCATGGGTCACATTGACCTTGCTGTGCCCGTGTCCCACATCTGGTTCTACAAGTGCATGCCTTCGCGCATCGGTCTCATGCTGGATCTCACCGGTCGCCAACTTGAGCGCGTGATCTACTATGAGGATTATATCGTCATTGATCCGGGTAAGACTCCTTTTGAAAAAGGACAACTCCTGACGGAAGTAGAGTTCCGTGAGGCCGAGGATCAGTATGGCGAAGACTTCATTGCGGGAATGGGCGCGGAGGCCATACAGAAGTTGATGGAGGGACTTGATTTGCTCGAGGAGCAGCAGTCCATCGAGAAACAGATGACCCAGACCAAGAGCAAGCAGATACGTAAGAAGCTTGCGAAGCGGCTTAAGCTTGTCCAAGGGTTCATGTCCTCCAAGACACGTCCCGAGTGGATGATCCTTAATGTTCTTCCCGTCATCCCTCCCGATCTCCGACCGCTGGTACCTCTCGAGGGAGGTCGTTTCGCAACATCCGATCTCAACGATCTCTACCGTCGCGTCATCAACCGGAACAACCGTCTCCGCACCCTTCTCCAGTTAAAGACCCCAGAGGTCATCATTCGTAACGAGAAGCGCATGCTTCAGGAGGCCGTTGATGCCCTTTATGACAATGGTCGTCATGGCCGTGCCGTCACAGGTGCAGCCAATCGTCCTCTGAAGTCCCTTAGCGACATGCTGAAGGGTAAGGGTGGTCGCTTCCGCCAGAACCTTCTCGGTAAGCGCGTTGACTACTCAGGCCGATCAGTCATCGTCATTGGACCTGAGCTCAAGCTTAACCAATGCGGTCTTCCCAAGAAGATGGCACTTGTTCTTTTCGAGCCATTCATCATTCGTCGACTCAAGGAGCTAGGTTATGTCCACACGGTCCGCAGCGCCAAAAAACTCATCGAGCGCCAGACACCCGAGGTCTGGGATATCCTTGAAGAGGTTACCAAGGGCCATGCCGTTCTGCTGAACCGCGCACCGACGCTTCACCGTCTTTCGATTCAGGCTTTCGAGCCTATTCTGATTGAGGGAGAGGCTATCCGCGTCCATCCCCTCGTCTGCACTGCCTATAACGCTGACTTCGACGGGGATCAGATGGCAGTCCACGTGCCGCTTTCAGTCGAGGCCCAACTTGAGGCCAGGACGCTGATGCTCGCTCCAAACAACATCTTCTCGCCCTCCAGCGGCAAACCGATCACGAACCCTTCGCAGGATATTCCTCTCGGTTGCTACTACTTGACGCAGAATCCGCGCAACATCACGCCAAAGGATGTAAAAGCTGCATCGGAAGCCCGTCTTCCCCTGTTTGCAGAACCCTCCGAGGTTGAACTGGCCCTTTCTGAGGAAAGTGTCAAGATTCACACGCGCATTCGGTTGAAGAATCCCGACCGCGGTATCAAGACGGTTTACGGAAACGCTGAACTGGCTGTCATCGAGACCACCGTTGGGCGCGTTCTGTTCAACCAGATTTGGCCCAAGGAGCTTGGTTTTTACAATAAGGTTGCCGGAAAGAAACAGCTCAGTGACATTATCTGGCGCTGCTACAAGGCGGTCGGTCAGGCTCGCACCGTCGAAACCCTCGACCTGCTCAAGCAGATCGGTTTCCGTGAGGCCACGCGTGCCGGCGCCTCCATCGGTATCAATGACATGATCATTCCGAAGGAGAAGGCTTCCCTCATCGAGGGTGCTCAGAAGCAGATCTCCGAGGTGCAGAAACAGTATCGCCGCGGTATCATTACTGACGGTGAGCGTAAGAACAAGGTGCAGGATATTTGGACTCACACAGGTGAGGAAATCGCCAACGCACTCTTCAGAACCCTTGAGCACAACGAGGGTCGTCGTGAGGCCAACCCCGTCTTCATGATGGTCGATTCTGGAGCCCGAGGCAACCGTACCCAAGTCAAGCAGTTGGCCGGTATGCGTGGATTGATGGCCAAGCCATCGGGAGAGATCATTGAGCGCCCGATCCTTTCGAATTTCCGTGAGGGTCTGTCTGTGCTTGAGTACTTCATTTCCACTCACGGTGCGCGAAAGGGTCTTGCCGATACAGCTCTCAAGACCGCTGATTCAGGATACCTAACCCGTAAGCTTGTGGACGCGGCCCAAGACGTGATCATCAACAACGAGGATTGCGGAACCGTCAATGGCATCGTCGTCAGACCCATCTACGAGGGAGACGAGGAAGTTGTCAGTCTGGCGACCCGTATCATCGGGCGTGTCAGTTGCGAAACCGTCAAGGATCCGGTCAACAATGAGCCAATCCTCAAGGCTAACCAGCTCATCGATGAGGAGACCGCAGCCGCACTCGACAGAATCGGCCACGAGCAGATAAAGATCCGCTCCGTGCTCACCTGTGAGAACAAGCGTGGAGTCTGTGCCAAGTGTTACGGCCGCAATCTTTCAACCGGTCTCATGATCGGGCTCGGCGAGGCTGTTGGAATTATTGCCGCCCAATCTATCGGCGAGCCTGGAACTCAGCTCACGATGCGAACCTTCCACGTGGGTGGAACCGCCAGCCAGACATTCAAGCAGCCCATTATCAAGGCCAAAAACGACGGACAACTCCGTTTCAACGACCTCCGTACCGTGAAGGCGCTGGATGGAACCTATATTGTTCTTTCCAAGAACGGAACGGTCGGCGTCCACGGAAAAGATGGCCGCGAGCTTGAAAGTTACCCAGTCGTCATCGGCTCGGTCATCTCGACCGAAGATGGTGGCATGATCAAGAAGGGCGAGACATTCGTCCAATGGGATCCCTACAACGTGCCCATCATCACGGAAAAGACCGGTAAGGTTGAATTCCGTGACATGATCAATGGTGTCACAATCCGTAAGGAAGTTGACGAAGAGACCGGCGTGATGGGTACCGTGCTCATCGAGCACAAGGATGACCTTCATCCTCAGATCGTTATCGTCGACGCCGCCAAGGAAGTCCTGGCGAGCTACTCTATTCCGGCTGGGGCCCACCTTGAAGTTAAGGAAGGAGAGAAAGTTCAGGCCGGACAGCGTATGGCCAAGACTCCTCGAAAGATTGCCAAGACGAAGGACATCACCGGGGGTCTCCCGCGTGTTGCCGAACTCTTTGAGGCACGCCGTCCGAAGGACGCCTGTGAAATCGCGAGGATCGACGGTGTTGTCGACATCGGCGGCACAGTGCGCGGTAAGCGTAAGTTGATCGTCCGTGATTCCCAGACTGGGACTGAAGAAGAGCACCTTATCCCTCTTTCCAAACACATCATCGCTTTCAAGGGTGATTTCGTGAAGAAGGGACAGCAACTCACCGAGGGGCCCGTTGTGCCTCATGAGATCCTCGATGTCTGCGGACCACAGGAACTTCAAGAGCATCTCCTCAACGAGGTTCAGGAGGTCTATCGTCTTCAGGGCGTGGAGATCAATGATAAGCACATTGAAATCATCGTTCGCCAGATGCTCCGTAAGGTGAAGATCACCGATCCCGGTGATACCCTTCTCCTATGGGGTGATCAAATCGATCGTCTTGAGTTTGAGAGTGAAAACGAGCGAGTCACTGCCAAGGGTGGAAAACCCGCGGAAGCCGCACCCGTCCTCCTCGGTATCACCAAGGCCTCTCTTGAAACGGACAGCTTCATCTCGGCGGCATCCTTCCAAGACACGACCAGGGTCCTCACGGAGGCTGCCACACTTGGCAAATCCGACAGACTTCGCGGTTTCAAGGAGAATGTCATCATGGGCCATCTCATTCCTGCAGGAACGGGATTCAAGTCGAATCGTACATTCGACCTTGTCCATCTCGGAGAACCCACCGATACAGAATCCCCAGTTGAAGAAGCCATCTAAGCAAGTCACCCAATTAAGCAACCAAACACCTTCCTATGCCACTTGAAACCATGACAGAACTCCTCGAAGCGGGAGTCCACTACGGCCACCAGACCAAACGCTGGAATCCAAGAATGCGCGACTTCATTCTTGAGGAGAAAAACTCAATCCATATCATCGACCTCTCCAAGACGGTCGAGCAACTCGAGAAAGCCGGCGAATATCTTGCCGGTGTTACACGGCAGGGTGGAAAGATCCTCTTCGTGGGCTGTAAAAAACAAGCTCAGGAGGCTGTCAAAGAGGCCGCTCAAGCTTGTGGGCAGTTCTATGTCAATCAGCGTTGGCTGGGTGGAACGCTCACCAATCTTGTCACCATCCGTAAGAGCGTTTCAAAGTTGAAAGATTTCGAGGCTCTTGAGAAGTCTGCTGGATTTAGCAAGATCAACAAGGCCGAGGCTTCAGCCCTACGTCGTGAAGCCACTCGCATCCGTCAGAATCTCGAGGGTGTACTTGAGATGGACAAACTTCCAGACGTCATCGTGATCATTGATACTGTCAAGGAGGCCATTGCTGTTGCCGAAGCCCGCAGACTCAATATTCCAATTGTGGCTGTTGTTGACTCCAATAGTAATCCCGAAGAGATCAACTACCCGATTGCTGGGAACGATGACGCCATCCGCGCCATCCGCATCATTCTCCAGAAATTAGTCGATGCCATTGTGAAATCGCGATCGGAGGGTAACAAGATTGCGCCCCAAACAGCGCAACTTACCGAAGAACTCACTGCCGTCGCTGAATAAGCAACGGATTCAACATCACACTTTTTATCATCATGGCTGATATCAACCCAAAGCTGGTAATGACCCTCCGGGAAAAAACCAATGCCGGTATGATGGACTGCAAGAGAGCCCTCACTGAAGCGGGGGGAGACATAGAAAAGGCCGAGTCCATACTCCGCCAAAAGGGCATTGCTAGTGCGGGCAAAAAAGCATCACGCCATGCCAAGGAAGGTGTGGTTATCTCGCACATCCATCCATCAGGGAAGACGGGTGTTCTGGTTGAGATTAACTGCGAGACTGATTTTGTTGCAAAAAACGATATTTTCTCGAAATTCGTCAAGGAGATCACGGAAGAGATCTGTTCCGCGAAAGCTGATACTGTTGAAACTCTTCTTGAGGCCGCGAACTCCTCCGGCATCCTTTTCAAGGATGAGATTGCTTCCAAGATCTCCGCTCTTGGAGAAAACATCGTTATCCGACGCTTCGCACGATTTCATATCGGGGAGGGTAACGGAGGACTCGTTGCCTCCTACATTCATCTCCAGGGCAAAGTCGGTGTCCTCGTTGAGATCAGTTGCGGTTCTGAGGCCTCAGCAAAACAAGAGAGCTTCCGTGATTTCGTCAAGGACATCACCCTCCAGATAGCCGCTGCACATCCAACAGTTGTTTCCCGCAACGAGGTGGACGCCTCTTTGGTGGCCTCCGAGCGCGAAATTTTCAAGGCACAGATGGCAGGAAAACCCGAGGCCATTGTTGAGAAGATTGTTGATGGTAAGATGGACAAGTTTTACAGCACGACTTGCCTCTTGGAGCAGGCCTGTATCAAGAACCCTGACATTACCGTTAAGGATCTGTTGGCTACCAAGGAAAAGGAGCTTGCTGACAAAATTGTCATCACCAAGTTTGTCCGTTACGCACTTGGCGAAGAGTCGGGTGAGGAACCGGTTTAGTAAGAACCGTATCCCTTAACCGGGATCAAAAAAACATGACCCTCGCGAGTCTCCTCTCCGAGAACCAGATTATTCCAGATATGGTCGCTACCGACAGGTGGCAGGCCATTGAGGAAATGGTTTCTTGTTTGGTGACAACGGGACATCTTGAGTCATCTCGCAAGGAGGAGGCCGTTGCGGCCTTAAGTCACCGTGAAGAGACGATGAGTACCGGCATAGGTTTCGGAATCGCCATTCCTCATGCGAGTTGTGATGCGGTCAGTAGAGTCACTGCATGCTTCGGTCGCTCAAAGGCCGGCATTGATTTCGAGTCGCTTGACGGCAAGCCCGCCCACTTGATCGTCCTCTTTCTCGTACCCAAGGATCAGTTCCAGGAACACCTCAGGACACTTGCCGCGATTGCCAAGTTTCTCAATGATCCGGCAGTTCGAGAGTCACTTGCCTCCGCCACGGAGGCTCCCCAGTTGCTGGCTGTCTTCAAGACAAAAGAAGGCACAAAAAGCTAGTACTCCCGAATGTTGAACGGGGGAGTCTATTTCTCATTTCAAGTGAGAAGCCGGTTTTATAGAGTGTTGTTTTTCATAAAAAATGAGTCTACAATCCCTACTTCAGTCACGTTTGGCAGCTGCCTTAAGTAAGGTGGGAATTGATGCCGCGATCGGCATTGTGACGCCGGCAGCGGATGCACGATTCGGGGATTTTCAGAGCAATGCCGCAATGGTCGCGGCCAAGGTGCAAAAGAAAAACCCCCGCGAACTGGCGACCTCTATCCTGAAATATTTGCAGGTGGAGGATCTGTGTGAGCCCCCTACTGTGGCCGGTGCGGGATTTATCAACTTCAAGGTACTCGACTCAGCCCTCTCCGATGCGGTCAACACAGTCAGGAGTGATGCCTGCCTCGGGGTGTCTCCTGTTCCAAATCCCAAGACAATCATCGTTGATTTCAGTTCGCCCAATGTGGCCAAACCGATGCATGTTGGACACATCCGCAGCACCATCCTCGGGGACTCTCTCTCCCGGATAGCCCGACATCTCGGTCACTGTGTTGTCACTGACAACCATATCGGCGATTGGGGTACCCAGTTTGGCAAGGTCATCTACGGTTGGAAGCATCTCCTGAACAAAGAGTCTTTGGAAATGTCGCCCATCGAGGAGCTGGTTCGTCTTTATCGCGAGGTGAATGCCTTAGAGGAGCATGATCCTGCGATCAAGGAGACGGTCCGAGGTGAGCTTGTTAAACTCCAGCAGGGTGATGCTGAGAATCTTGAGATCTGGAGACAAGCCGTGGCGCTATCCTGGAACGAGTTTGAGCATCTCTATGACCTGCTTGGTATCACCTTCGACGAACGACTGGGAGAGAGTTTTTACAACGACGCCTTGGGGCCTCTAGCCGATCGTCTGCTATCGCAACAGATTGCCAAAGAGAGTGAAGGAGCCGTCTGCATCTTCTTCCCTGACATTCCTGCGCTTGAGGACAAACCCTGTCTTATCAGAAAGAGTGACGGTGGATTCCTCTACGCCACGACCGATCTTGCGACCATGGAATACCGGGAGAAGCGTTGGAAACCGGACGCTGTGTGGTATGTGACAGGCGCCCCCCAGCAGCTTCACTTCGAGCAAGTCTTCGCAGTCGGTCGCAAAATGGGGATTGCAACCGATCTTCGTCACATTGCTTTTGGGAGTATCCTAGGTGACGACCGCAAGATGATGAAGACCCGCTCCGGCGAGAATGTTGAGCTGGGAGGACTGCTTCGCGAGGCCATCGAGCGAGCCCTGACTGTCGTCGCCGAGAAGAACTCCAATCTCTCGAAGTCCGAGCAGGAGGAGGTGGCTCGAACTATCGGTCTTGGCGCTGTAAAGTACGCCGATCTGATGCAGCACAGGCTCACTGACTACGTCTTCTCGTGGGAGAAGATGCTCTCCTTTCAGGGTAATACTGCTCCCTATCTGCAAAACGCCTACGTGCGCATCTGCTCAATCTTCCGCAAGGCGGAGGTCGAAGGAATAGGAATCCAGTCGGGATCAATCTCAATCTCCGAACCAGCCGAGCGTGCACTCGCCCTGCAGATTTTGAAATTCGGAGAGATACTGCATGCCGTTCTGGAAGACCAGCGGCCCAATCTTCTCTGCCTCTATCTCTATGAGCTTGCCGACTCCTTTCACCACTTCTATGAGGCGTGCCCCATTCTCAAATCCGAGGGGGGGATTCGCTCATCGAGGATGGAGTTGGCCGGAGTCACCTCCAAGGTCCTCAAGACAGGCCTCGGATTACTCGGGATCGGTGTTCCTGAACGCATGTAAGTTTTTAAGGGTAAAGTTGAGGGAGGATAGATGATTTTTCATTGCTACTCTTTGGACTTTAATTCGGTTTCTCTATAGCCCCCTAAGTTTCAACATTTAAAAATCAATACGCGTCTTTCTTATTATCTAATAAAAAAGGCGACCCTTTGACAGGTCGCCTCTTTAATAAGAATCTCTTCCTGATTACTTCATCAGGAGAACGTTACGTGAGCGCTTGATCGCTTTGGTGATCTTGCGGTGGAGGTGCGCTGCCACTCCGGTCATGCGACGGGGGAGGATCTTGCCGCTCTCGGTCGTGAATTTCTTGAGGAGGTCGGGGTTCTTGAAGTCGATCGCATCTGTGGAGATGTCGAGACGACGGTGGGGCATGGCGCGGTTTGCGCGGCGGAAGTTGGACTTTCGCTGTGGTGTCTTTGGCGTGCTCATTGATGAATAGATTGAGGAATTTCCGATCGACGACTACTTGGTCTCGCGGTGGAGAGTATGGCGTCGAAGATTCGGATTATACTTTTTCTTCTCCAGACGGCCAGGGGTGTTAAGACTCTTTTTGTTACGGGTGGTGACGTAACGGGAGACGGGCTTTCCCTCGGCAACTGCTTCGGTGCACTCCAGAGTGATGATATCGCGTGGCATAAAAGTAAGTGTTGGGTTGGTCGGCGGTATTAGCTGGCTTCTGTGGTTTCTTCCTCTTCGCTTTCAGTCTCCTCCTCGGTCAGGCCGAAGAGAGAGGTGATTTGCGGCCTTGCACTGTGATGGTGCTGGCGCTTTTCAAGCTCAGCCTGACACTCCACCGTGTAACGGGTGAAAGGAAGGGCCTCAAGGCGGTCGTGTCGGATCGGCTTTTCGCAGGTCTCACACACGCCGTAGGTACCATCTTCAATCCTTTTGAGCGCCTCGTCAATCTCGTAAAGCGATCCTTGCTCTTTGGAGAGCATACTGAGGGCGAAGTCACGGTCGTAGGCATCGCTACCCGCATCTGCCTGATGCATGCCGAAAGCAGAGGTTTCCGTCCCTGCATGCAGGTTGTCCCGGGCTACTCCCCTCATGGCATCAAGAAGTGTATCCTTGAGTTCTAGGAGACGCTGACGTTGTTTGGTAAGGAAAGGGGTGAGTTTGAGGTTTTTATTGCTCAAGGGTTTCCTGATGAATTGCTGAGCCAGGACCCTGTGGTTGGAAGAAAAAGATGGAGTAACTTTTTTAGCGGAAGTCTTGGAGGACTTCTTCGAGGGAGCCTTCGCCACGATAAGAGGCTTCTTCGTTGCATCACCCTTTGTGTGAGCCGTTTTGACGGAAGGCTTGGCTTTGGATGTCGCTTTGGCAACTGGCACCAGTTTCGCCTTAAGGGTCTTAGTGGGAGATTTCTTGGGGGCTAATTTCTTGGCGACTGGCTTGGCTTTTGGCTTGGCGACTGGCTTGGCGACTGGCTTTGCCTTGGATTTCAAAGTCTTTGCGGGTGCCTTTTTCAAGGGTGTTGGTGCCGTTTTTTTGATGGGTTTTACAACCTTCTTTTTAACGGGAGGAGCTGATTTCTTGGCCATATCGGTATCTGAAAGTGGTTTTCTGGTAGTGGGTCGGGGAACTTAGGGGAAGGGCTTGTTATCTGCAGCAATCCCATCCCGCAAGAGAAAACATACCCTTTTTAAAAAATCTTCCCAATGTCGAGCAGGATGCCAAGAAGCGCCAACCTCAGGGACCAAAGAAGAGTCCGAATCCAGTTGCCTAAGACAAGAAGATCCATTGTGCGAGAATCAGCCCGAAGGCTGAGGATGCCATGAAGCGGAATCTGTACCAAAAGTGTACTCAACCAGATCAGAAGAAGGCACCCCAGTGCAATCAGGTACAGGGGATTGTATGCAATCCTGTATCCCGAGAGGATCAGGGCGAGCGCCGTGCCGATTTCCACAAGCATGATCGGAGTCACGACCCAAGCGGTCCGCGTGGTGTTGCAGTTCTCGTAAGCCACAAAACCCTCCTTGGGAATCTTTTCGAAAAGTGGGTAATGGGCGATCTGAACGAACCAGATGATCCCGGTCATCATGGCAGTTGCCAGTGTTTGAATGAGAAAGAGATGTTGAAGGGAGAGGGGCCTAAGATTCATGAAGGGATCCTAAGGGAAGAAGTGGGATGATTGAAGTTGGAATAAAGATTGGCGATTGGAGGGTTGAAGAGTGGGGAGCGATCCCCTAGTTTCCTGTTTCTGCTTCTCTCCATGAAAACATTACCCGGCTTTCGCGATCTCTTTCCTGAAGATTTTGCGCGTCGCCTCTACCTTACGGGACTCTGGAGGGAGACCGCCCGGCGCTACGGATTTGTTGAGTTCGACGGGCCCACTCTTGAATCCGCCGAACTTTATAGGAAGAAAAACAGCGGAGGGGAGATTCTCGGTCAACTCTATGAATTCACGGACAAAGGTGACCGAGCCGTGGCTCTGAGGCCCGAAGTCACACCGACCCTGGCCCGCATGGTGGCTGCAAAGCACCGTGATTACCCCAAGCCGATTCGCTGGTTCAATGTCGGGACCTGCTTCCGCTATGAGCGCCAGCAGCGGGGAAGGTTGCGCGAATTCCTGCAGTTCAACTGCGACCTGGTCGGAGACGCAACGCCGGCGGCCGATGCGGAGGTGGTGGCACTTTTGATCGATCTCCTTCGTTCCTTCGGTCTTGGTCCGCAAGATTTTGCCATCAGGTTGAGTGACCGTTCCGCATGGCATGACTTCCTGCATCTCCATGGCGTCGAGAGTGATCGTGCAGCGGAGTTTCTCAACATTGTGGACAAGATGGAAAAAATGCCTGTTGAAAAAACAGAGGAACTTCTGTCTGCCTTCGGGATCCCATATGTGACAATCCAAGAGTTTATCTCCACCTGCAGGATTCCTGCCCTTGATCCGATGCTTGCCGATCTGGAGGCTCGTGGCCTGCGTGCGTACGTCCGACCCGACCTGGGTGTGGTTCGCGGACTTGCCTATTACACGGGAGTGGTTTTCGAGGCTTTTGCGCTTCAAGGCAATTTGCGGGCCATTGCCGGAGGAGGAAGGTATGACCGACTTCTTGCGGACCTCAGTGACGGCTCGGCCGATCTGCCGGCTGTCGGATTCGGTGTCGGCGATGCCGTGCTCCTCGAGTTGATCAATGAGATCCCATCTGCCAAGTCACTTCAAACCCTCTTTCTCAAGTCTGAAACTCCCGTGCAGGTCTATCTTGTCATTGCGGATGAGAGTCACCGGCTGAATGCCCTCGCTCTAGCCCAGCAACTCCGCGCCACCGGATGGCGCGTGGGATTCCCTCTTGGTCAGGAAAAAGTTGGCAAGCAGTTTGGGACAGCGGAGGCGCTGGGGGCATCTCATGCGGTCGTGATCGGGACCGAATGGCCAAGCGTGAAAGTAAAACGGCTTTCCGACCGCATGGAGCAGGAGTTGGATCACTCTGCTCTTGCCATTTGGCTTGAGGAACATGTCGCTGCAGCTCTCCTAGATAGATAGCTTTTTTTCACCTTTTACCTTTCGGCCGATAACCGGTTAATGTTTGGATTTTCCTATGCACTATCGTGACTGCCTATGCGGCGCCCTGCGCCCTTCTGATATTGGACGTGATGTAACCCTGAGTGGTTGGGTCGCCGCACGCCGTGATCATGGTGGGGTTATCTTCATCGACCTGCGCGACCGCGAGGGGATCACCCAAATTGTATTCCGTCCCGAGTTGCATGCCGAAGCGGCCACCTCCGCCCACAGCCTGCGCTCCGAGGATGTGATCACTGTTGTCGGTCAGGTGGCGGCCCGACTTGTTGGTACTGAAAACCCAAAGCTTGCAACAGGCGCCGTGGAGTTGATCGTTTCCTCGCTGACCGTGCTCAACCGCTCCGAGGTTCCTCCCTTCCCGATGGACGAGAAGATTGCCAATGAGGACCTTCGACTTACCCACCGATTCCTTGATCTGCGACGTCCTGCCATGGCGGCGAACCTTCGCCTGCGACACCGCGTCACCAAGTCGATCCGCGATGTCCTGGACACCGAGGGCTTCTGGGAGATCGAGACACCGATTCTTTCCAAGAGCACTCCTGAAGGGGCTCGAGACTTCCTTGTGCCATCGCGCCTGACGCCGGGTTCCTTCTACGCACTCCCCCAGGCACCGCAGCAGTACAAGCAACTCCTCATGGTCGGCGGTGTTGACAAGTACTTTCAGATAGCCCGCTGCTTCCGCGATGAGGATCTTAGGGCCAATCGTCAACCCGAGTTCACCCAGGTCGACATCGAGGCCTCCTTCACCAAGGCTCAGGACCTTCAGGATCTGATCGAGAGAATCTTCCAGCGTGTCTTCCGTGAGGCTCGTGGTGTCGAGATTCCTGTGCCCTTTCCCCGCATGACCCATGCCGATGCGATGAACCGTTATGGGAGTGATAAGCCCGACACCCGCTTCGACATGGAGATCAGTGACGCAAGTGATATCTTCGCCCGGAGCCAGTTTAAGGTCTTCCGCGGAGCCCTTGATGCTGGTGGTGTGGTCAAGGCGATGAATGCCAAGGGATTCGCCGGCATCACCACGGGGCAGATCGAGGAACTCACCGAGATGGCCAAGTTGGCAGGCGCCAAAGGGCTTGCTTTTATCAAGGTTGAGAACGGCGAATGGAAGTCTCCGATCGTGAAGTTCTTCAGTGAGGAGGAGAAAGTCGCCCTCTCGGCTCGCCTCGATATGCAGGAGGGAGATCTTGTCCTTTTTGGAGCCGACGCCTGGGAGACCGCCTGCACCGTCCTTGGTCGCGTCCGACTCCGTGTCGCAGAGATTCAAAAACTCGCAATCGATCCACTTCAACTCAATTTCCTGTGGGTCGTTGATTTTCCCATGCTTGCCTTCAATGCCGAAGAGAAGAAGTGGAACGCCGTGCATCACCCCTTCACCCGCCCAAAGGCGGAGGACCGCGATCTGCTCAAAAATCCATCCAAGTTGGGAGAGATCCGTGCCGAGGCCTATGATATCGTGCTCAACGGCGTTGAGATCGGTGGCGGCAGTATCCGAATCCATGAGGGGGATCTTCAGTCCGAGACGTTTTCCGTGCTGGGCATCGGAGAAGAGGAGCAGGAGGAACTCTTTGGACATCTTTTACGGGCTTTCCGCCACGGAGCACCTCCTCACGGTGGCATTGCGCTGGGACTTGACCGTCTGGTGGCCCTGATTGCCGGAGAGGAGTCTATCCGCGAAGTCATTGCCTTCCCGAAGAACAACCGTGGTGTCGAGCTTCTCACCGGATCGCCCGCCACCGCAGAGATGAAGCAACTCAGGGAACTCTATATTTCCTCGACGGTGAAACCCAAGGTGTCCGCTTCAGGGACTCCCGTTACCTGATTTCACAACTTCCCGACCGATGCGGGCTGAACTCCTTCAGGGATTCGAGGCGATCGTTGATCGGGTGGTATATGATCCCGAGTTGCCTGCTTCACCCGATCAACCTCACCCCTTCGTCTACCACATTACCATCCGCAACGGGAGTGACCGCACCCTCAGCGTGAAAGGACGCAAGTGGGTGGTCCGCGCAGAGAGCGGCGAGATAACGGCCGTCGAGGGAGACGGGGTCGTGGGATGCTATCCGCGGCTCGAACCGGGTGAGGAGTTCTCCTACAACAGCTACCACACCACCGCGGGTCGTGCCGTTGCGGAGGGAGCCTACCTTGCTGTCACCGAAGAGGGGGACGTTGTCCTAGCCAAGATACCCGCCTTCCATTTGATTCCTCCGGCAGAGTAATTGAGCCGGTTCTTTTTAGAATTTTTCGGGTGCCGCTGACTCTTATTTATAAATTCCTATTTAGAGGAGCAGGAGCGTGATAAAGATTGAAGACAATGAGGGCCGCGTTCCATCACACCCATGAGTTCGGAGGCTTCCGCATGCGCTACGGCCATGCACTCCCTTATGGGGCGAGTCATGCCCCGGGTGGAGTGAACTTTTCGATCTTTTCTTCGCATGCGACCAGTTGCACGCTTGTTCTCTTCAGGAGGGGGGAACCCGAACCCTATGCTGAGATCCCGTTTCCGCCAGAGTGCAAGATTGGTGATGTCTATGCGATGATCGTATATGACCTCGACTATGAGGAGATGGAATACGGTTTCCGGATGGAAGGACCCATGGATCCAAAAGCAGGGTATCTCTTCGATCCCAAAAAGATCCTTCTTGATCCCTTTGCCCGTGAGATCGCAGGTCGTGATGTCTGGCTTTCGCCTCCCCGCAAAGAGGAAGTTTATCCTCACCGAGCACGTATGCCGTACGAGGATTATGATTGGGGGCACGATCGTCCGATCAATCTTCCCGTGCAGGATTTGGTGATCTATGAGATGCATGTACGGGGATTCACCCGACACCCCTCCTCGGGAGTGAGGCATCCGGGAACCTACGAGGGGATGATCGAGAAGATCCCCTATTTGCAGTCCATCGGAGTGAATTGCGTGGAACTGATGCCTGTCTTTGAGTTTGATGAGTATGAAAACAAGTTGGTGAATCCGCTTACTGGGACACCGCTCTGCAACTACTGGGGATACAGTACGGTGGGATTTTTTGCACCCAAGGGGGGGTACGCCGCCACGGGACACCATGGCACTCAGGTCTCGGAGTTCAAGAATCTCGTTAAGTCCCTGCATTCGGCTGGCATCTCGGTAATCCTGGACGTTGTCTTCAATCATACGGCCGAGGGGGATCTGCGTGGTCCAACCATCTCCTTTAGGGGGATCGACAACCAGACCTATTACATGCTCAACCCCGACGGGAGTTATGCAAACTACACGGGGTGTGGAAACACGCTTAATTGCAACCATCCGGTGGTTCGTGCCTTTGTGCTCGACTGTCTTCACTACTGGGTCTCGGAGTTCCATATCGATGGGTTCCGCTTCGATCTGGCCTCCGTGCTTGGACGTGATCGCAACGGGCACCCGCTCTCGAACCCGCCCCTGCTCGAGGCTCTTGCCCTCGACCCTATCCTCGCGAGATGCGATCTGATTGCGGAGGCATGGGACGCTGGCGGTCTCTACCAGGTAGGAAATTTTCCCGCCTATGGGCGTTGGATGGAGTGGAACGGTCACTACCGTGATGCCGCGAGGAAATTCCTGCGCGGAGATCCCGGCGTGGTGGGAGAAGTCGTGCAGGGGATCCTGGGGTCACCCAATCTCTATGCAGCCGCGGGACGCAAGCCCACCGCTTCCGTGAATTTCATTACGTGCCATGATGGCTTCACCCTTCGCGATCTCTACTCCTACAACGAGAAGCACAACCTGGCCAACGGAGAGGGAAATCGCGACGGGGCGAATGACAACTTCACATGGAATTGCGGTGCGGAGGGTGTCACGGATGATGAGGGGATCAATGCCCTGAGGGCCAGACTTCAACGCAACGCTATGGCTCTTCTCTTTCTGAGTCAAGGCGTGCCCATGCTTTCGATGGGTGATGAATTGGGGCGTACCCAAAATGGTAACAACAACGCCTACTGTCATGACGAGGAGTGGAACTGGCTGGACTGGAATCCCCCGGAGTGCGGCGGCGGCTCGGGCGAGGGACTTCGGCGTTTTGTCTCCCTGATGGCGGATTTTCGTCGCCGGCACGGTCAATTGCACAGGGCTGAATATTTCTCCGGCACGAATACCCGTGATAGCGGATATCCGGATATCAGTTGGCACGGAGTAAAGGTCGGGGTGCCGGACTGGGGGGGTGAGAGTCGTTCGCTGGCCTTCATGATCGCTGGAGACAGGTCTCAGTCCTACGGACCTGAGGGTGATTTTATTTATGCCGCCTTCAACATGTGGCACGAGCCGTTGGCTTTTGCTTTACCGGTGCTTCCCTCAGGCATGCGCTGGAGGCGCGCCATCGACACGGGAAGTGCTTCCCCCGATGACTTCTTCGAATCCGGATCGGAGCAACTCCTTTCCGATCAATCGCAGGTTATGCTCTCTGGTCGAAGTGTTGTTGTCCTGATTGGCAATTTGGCCGGCAGGCTCGGTTGACCGCGAGGGCGGTCATGAATTGGTCAGGAAACGAACTTCTGAAAGACCTCGTTTGCCTCAATCAGAGTTTCCTTGCTACCAATATCAAACCAGGTCCCGGGGACATCCCAAGTGCCGACCTTAACGCGCCGGTAGAGCCATTGGATAAGGCGCCCGGGTTGGTCCGGATTGTTGCCTTCAGCCATGTAGGTATCGACAAGGGGGAGAACGTCGGAGCGGTAGTAGTAGAGGGCGATGCCGGTCTTCGTGGTCGTGGGATGAGCAGGTTTTTCCTCAAAATGAGTGATGACGCCGTCCGTGTCAGTGGAGACATTGTTGTATTTGCGTATCGCTTCCAGGTCACCCACGTCGTAAAGAGCAAGTGTTGCCGGGTGATTCTTTGCGACCACCGCAAAGTCGGGAACGGGTTGGCTAAAGAGGTTGTCGCCGGCCACGACCAGAAGATCCTGATGGGAGATATTCTGCGACTTGATGACATGGTGAATATCGCCGATTGCACCCAACTTATCGGCGTCGCTGGTTGATCCGTCGTTGACGATCGTGAACTCAAGCCCGGCATGACGCTTCTTGTAATCGGCCGCCCACTCCTCGAAGGAAGCGGCAAATTTGTTGTTGGTGACGACGTAGACCCTGTCGATGTCTGGAATCGGTGCAAGATTGTCCAAAACCCACTCGATCATCGGCTTGCCGGCGACATCAAGGAGCGGTTTTGCTTTGTTTTCCGTCAGAGGATAGAGGCGAGTGGCATACCCGGCGGCAAGAATGAGGATGTTCATAAAATGAAGTGGTCTTTACTAATGCAACCGGTGTGAATGCGCCAAGCCTTATTGGAATATGGAAATAACTCACTCTGTACGATGACGTCGCCCCGTCCATTCATTGAGTTGGTCATTGCCCGCCATGAGGAGAATCTGCGTTGGCTCAAAAGAGTGCCAACTTCAGTGCATCTGACCGTCCTCAACAAGGGTGATTCTCCAGCTCTCCCCCACGGTTTTCCGCAGCGTGAGGGATTATCAGTTATTTCCCTTCCCAATGTGGGGAGGGAGGCTCATTCCTACCTGAACCATCTGATCAACCGCTATGATTCAATGGCTGAAGTGACAGTTTTTTGTCAGGGGCATCCCTTTGATCATGCGCCCGATTTTCATGACCGTTTGCAGGCACTTGCTGATGGAAGCGAGCGGCCGGATGCCTTCCTCTGGTATGGTTTTTTGGAGGAAAAGGATGATCCCTTTGGGCGGCGACTTTTCGTTCCCTGGAGTAAAAATTCAGATCGCAGGGAACTTTCCACGGGAAAGCTTTTTTCGGAACTGTTCCTCGAGCATTCTCCGGAGTTTTTTTATTTTCGAGTAGGGGCGCAGTTTGCCATCTCAAGGAGAGCGATGAATGGCAGGTCGGTGAACTTCTATCGGAAGGCACTAGCTCTTTCATTATCGGTTCCAGATGCCGCGCATTGTTTTGAGAGAATCTGGGATCGTCTTTTTGGCGATCCGATCATCGATCCTTCGAGCCTGGGGACAGACGGGGTGAGGTATCTCAAGCGAATTAGGAGATTGGAGGAACGGTGAAACCGGAAGAATCTGGCATTCAAATACCGTTGACACACTGGCTCTCGTAGGAGTCGATGGAGCACAACCAAGACGAATCATGCCGAATTTCTCCTATAGTGCCCTTGATGCCGGAGGTCGTCCCGATCACGGCCGGATCGAGGCGCTTTCAGGAGCCGATGCCTACCGCAAACTTCGTGAGAGGGGGCTGCAGCCAAGCAAAGTCGTCGAGGAGGGAGGGGTGACGGTCAAGACGAACGGAGGCTGGTTAGGTGGTTTGGTTTCCGGATTTTCAGGATCAGGAAATTCATCGGCAACGAGTATCCCCAGTTCGGCCTCATTCAGCAGTGCGGGTGAGCTTCCTCGTCTGACGACTCCCCAACTTCTTTTCTTCACGGAGGAGCTTGCCGAACTTCTAGACGCGGGACTGCAGTTGGAGGGTGCACTCAAAGTTATCGAACAGCGTCAGGAACGATCACCGGTGAAGACCGTGGCTGCCTACTTGAGGCAACAGGTACGGGAGGGAGTCAGTTTTTCAAAATCACTCCGTAACTGCGGCAAGACCTTCGATCCCCTCTATTGCAACCTTGTTGCGGCTGGGGAAAGCGGCGGGGTTCTACCTCAGATCCTGAAGAGGCAATGCGCCCATCTGGAAATGGTCGGCGAGCTTGGCAAAAAAGTCACTTCGGCTCTTGTCTATCCGGCAATCGTCTTCTCGTCGGCCATCCTATTGATGTTTATCTTCCTGACATTTCTGGTGCCGCAGCTTTCCGTCCTGCTCGGGAAATCGGGACAGAAGTTACCGGCCGTCACTCAGGCGCTCATCACGGTGAGTCTTTTCTGCGGGCACTGGTGGTGGGCGATTCTGGCTTTTATCGGCGCTGTTGTGCTGGGGGTAAGATTTGCGATCGCTACTCCATCAGGTCGCATGTGGTGGGGTGAGAAGCAGCTTTCGATACCGGTGGTGGGACCGGTGCTCAAGGCGCGTTTCTATGCCGAGGTGATGCAGAATCTCTCCACGCTTGTTTCCAATGGAGTGACGATGCTTTCCGCGATGGATCTCATGAGGGCGGCCACGGGTAATGTTTTTCTCAAGGGGTTGCTGGAGGAGGTTGCCGAAAGGGTGCGCGAGGGGAGTTCCATCGCTTCAGCGATGAGGCGCACCGGCTTTTTTCCGCCCGTGCTTCTCGATATCCTGGCCGTTGGCGAGCAGACCGGTGATCTGGCCGGATCCCTTGCCCGTGCTGCAAAACGCTACGATCGTGAGTTGACCTCCCGGATCGGTCACCTCACGACATTGATTCAGCCCGCCGTGATTCTGATTGTTGCCCTTTTTGTGGGGTTGGTGGCCTATTCGATGATTTCAGGAATCCTCACCAGCGTGAACGCCCTGAAAGCTCGCTAAGGCAATACCAAGTGCCTATTCACCACTGTGTCCTCCAATTTCATGAACCCATAACCCCCCATGCTTTTACCTATCCTTCTTGCAACCATCGTGACAACGGCACCGGATTCCGGTGCAACGAATGCGACCGGTGATGCGGTTTCAACCGGCACACCTCCTCACAAGGTGATGTCCGTTCGGATTCCAATGCCATCGTTCATCACTCCTGACGAACAGCTCAAGTTTGACATACCCTACCAAATTCCCGAACTGAATTGGGGTAATCAGCGCTTCTGGGATCCGTATCGCACTGCCCATGATAATACGACCAACTGGTTTCAGTCCGATTACGCCACCATGAATTGGTTTGGCTTACGTGATACACTCGCCACCAACGGTCTTGATATCTCTGCCTCGTACACGGCCAACCTCGCCGGTAATCCTGTGGGTGGCAAAAGCTCTGGATTCACTTACTGTGATAACTTCACAGTTGACCTGGAGTTCCAGTCCAAGCCCCTTCTTGGCTATGATGGTGGCACGCTTAGCGTGATCGCCCTTAACCGCGACGGAAACAACCTCTCCGCGCAGCACATCGGCAACCAGTTCACCGTCCAGCAGGTCTATGGAGGAACCGGAACCATCTTTTATGGTCTCGCTTACAATCAACGCTTCGACGACGACAAGATCAGCTTTAAATTCGGGCGAATGGCCGCGGGTGATGATTTCGCCTCATCCCCCCTCTACTGGCTCTATATGAACAATGGCATAGACGGAAACCCTCAGGCTTTACCTGTCAATGGCTCCTTCTCTACCTATCCTTGGTCTGTCTGGGGTGCCCGCCTTCGAGCACTACTGACCAAGGAAACCGAGGCGATGCTGGGCATCTATCAAGTAACTCCTCAGGTTTCCCAGTCCTACATGCATGGCTTCAACTGGAACATGAATCCGGGCGATGGAGTCATGCTTATCGGCCAGTACGGATGGGCACCGGAATTCTTCAAGCCATCCCCGTCTGCTGCTCCAAAGACCTCGGATGGCAAGTCGGTTGTATCAGTAAACAATGACGGCAAGACCTTCTCTGTGCCGGCATCCGACGCCATTCCCCACGGCCTGCCTGGTCACTACTGGATGGGAGGCTATTACTCCACCTGGACCTATTCCCAATTCGGCAGTACCCAAGGCCAACCTGGCGCCTATGGCCTCTACTGGCACTTCGATCAGATGCTCTACCGCATGGATCCTTGCAAGGACACCGGTCTTACCGCCTGGAGCGCCTTCGTGCTCTCGCCTCAGCAGAACACGGCGAAGGTTCCCTTCCAGTACAATGGAGGTTTGGTCTATACGGGCATGATCCCCGCGCGTCCGCGCGATATCTCCATTTTTGGAGTCGCGTACGGAAATTTTAGCTCCAACTACGCTCAGGCGAATCAGTCATCCCTTGGCGGGTATGCCACCTATGAACTTGCCTATGAATTCGGCTACCGCATTAACCTTACCAAGTTTGCGTATGTTCAGCCGGATGCTCAATGGATCATTAATCCTGGCGGTACGGGTAATATCCCAAACGCTCTGGTGCTGGGCGCCCAGATCGGGGTGACTTTTTAGCAGCCCCTGCTAAAAACCTCTTTGGGCTGAAGTCCTTTGAATCGTCAGGTCAAATCAAGCAATCAGCGAAGCACCTTCATCTGGAATCCCGGATACTTCTTGTAAAAGCCTTCGTCTAAAACGGCTGGTAGCTTGAGTCTGTTTTCAGCGGACCAAGGCCCTCAAGGCGTGCCTCACCGTTTCGGCACAGGCTTTTGATGCCGAGATTTCGACAAACTTTGCGAAGTCGATATGGGCGCTTCCATCTGCCGAGTCAGAGATCACGCGCATCACGCCTAGAGGAATGTCAGCAGAGCGGCAGACTTGGGCGATTGCAGCCGACTCCATATCGACGCAGCACGCTTTCGGAATGGATTCCAGGACATTGGAGCGTGCATCGTTGCTCGAGAGGAAGAGATCCCCACTGACCACAAGTCCCTCGAAGACTGAGGAATCCTCGAGCCCCTGCGGGCGCCCAAAGGCCAACATTTCCCGTGCGGCCGCGACAAGTAGATGACGCAGTTCCGGTTCCGAATCGATCGTGGAGAATCCCTCAAAGGGGATCTCATGATGAGGAAAGAGGGGGCGCGCATCCATGTCGTGCTGCATGAAGGAATCACCGATCACGATGTCACCCACTTTTAATCCCTCAGCCAGACCGCCTGAGATGCCTGTGACGAGAATTCTGGAAACCTTGGCATGGCAGGCCAGCAGGGTTGAAGATAGGGCGGCATTCACCTTTCCGCAGCCGCAGAGGACGATGGCCACTGGCTGATCTTCAAGGTGGCCGTAGTGAATCTCCCTCCCTGCAATCTTCTCGGTGCGCTCGTGTTGGAGATCTTTGGAGAGATCACGGAGCTCCGATTCCATGGCGGCGATGATACCGGTACGATTTTTTGATGAAGTCATGGCGTCAGTCCTATCATGCAACGTGAAAGGCTGCCAGCCGGGAGCTTGAAAGAGGGATTACAAGGCGATGCTTGACGGAAAGACTTTCCACTATAGATAAGGAGTCTCATACAAACCCAAAACAAAGGAACAATCACTATGCGTATCGGAATGGTCGGTCTCGGAAGAATGGGAGCCAACATGGTTCAACGCCTTATCAAGGCAGGTCATGAAGTCGTCGTTTGGGATCGTAGCGAGGCTGCTATTCAGGATCTCGTGACCAAGGGAGCGATTGCCGCCAAGGATCAGGCTGATCTGGTCAGCAAATTGACGGGTCCAAAGGCTGTTTGGATGATGATTCCAGCCGCTTATGTGGATGACACAATCGCCACGTTTGCTCCCCTTTTCAGCAAGGGAGACATTCTGATCGACGGCGGTAATTCCTACTACAAGGACGATATTCGCCGCGCCAAGGAACTCTCCGCAAGGGGTATCGAGTATGTGGACGTCGGTACATCAGGGGGTGTCTGGGGTCTCGAGCGCGGTTACTGCGAAATGATCGGTGGCTCCAAGGAGACGGTCTCGTATCTTGATCCCATCCTCAAGGCACTTGCTCCAGGCAAGGGTGATGCTCCGGTGACACCGAGCCGCACCCGTCAGGGAACCGCAGAAGAGGGCTATCTTCATTGCGGTCCCAATGGTGCCGGCCACTTCGTCAAGATGGTCCACAACGGCATTGAGTACGGCATTATGGCCGCCTATGCGGAGGGCCTGAATATTTTGAAGAATGCCAATGCTGGCAAAGTAACCCGTGAGATCGATGCCGAGACTACTCCTCTACGTGATCCCGAGAATTACCAGTATGATCTGGATCTTCCTGAGATCACTGAAGTCTGGCGCAGAGGCAGTGTTGTCGCGAGTTGGTTGCTTGATCTCACCGCTGACGCCATGGCTGGTGACCCTGAGCTTTCCACCTTCGGTGGTCGCGTGAGTGATTCCGGAGAGGGTCGCTGGACAATCCAAGCAGCGATTGAAGAGGGTGTACCGGCTCCTGTTCTCACAACAGCGTTGTATGAACGATTCTCGAGCCGTAACTTGGGACTCTTCGCCGATAAGATTTGCTCGGCAATGCGCTACGAGTTCGGAGGTCACCACGAAAAGCCAGCTGATTCCAAGTAATTCACGGCACCTCAAAAAAAACCTTTCAAAGATCATGTCCGCACTCAAAAGCGACGCGCTCGTCCTCTTCGGGGCGACTGGAGACCTGGCTCATAAGAAACTCTTCGACACGATTCAGGCTCTCTATCGTCGTGGTGTGATTGAAGGGCCGGTTATCGGTGTCGCTAAAAGTGAAATGACTCGCGATCAGGTCATTGACCGCGCCCGCGAAGGAATCGTCACTTATGGCCGGGGTGTGGACGAGGCCAACTTCAAGAAGTTTGCAGATCAATTCCAGTACGTCGACGGGGATTACGGGGATGCAGCGACATTTGAGGCACTCAGGAAAGCCCTTGGCGGCGCCCAGCGTCCGATTCACTACTTGGCAATTCCCCCGGTTCTTTTCGGAACCGTGACCAAAGGGCTCAAGGCGGCTGGATGCATCAACGACGATACGCGCGTTGTTGTCGAGAAACCGTTCGGTCACGACAAGGCCTCTGCCGAGGCTCTGAATAATATCCTCCATGAGGTACTGGAAGAGAAACAGGTCTTCCGTATCGACCATTACTTGGGCAAGGAGGCAACGCAGAATGTTCTCTACACCCGTTTTGCGAATGCATTCCTCGAGCCGATCTGGAACCGCAATCATATCAGCAATATCCAGATCACCATGGCCGAATCTTTCGGAGTCGATGGACGTGGTGCTTTTTATGACGCCACCGGATGCCTCCGTGACGTGATTGAGAACCACCTCATGCAAGTCGTTGGATTCCTTTGCATGGAGCCCCCTTACTGGCCTGACAAGGAGCGCGTCCGTGACGAACAGGTGAAGCTCTTCCGTTCCATCCGCACCATTTCCCCCAACGATATCGTCAGGGGGCAATTTGAGGGTTACCTGCAGGAGCCTGGGGTTGCCCCGAACAGTACCACGGAGACATTTGCAGCAGTCCGCGTATTCATTGATAACTGGCGCTGGCAGGGAGTTCCGATCTATATCCGAGCCGGTAAGAATCTACCCGTCTCCGCAACTGAAGTTCGCGTTCAGTTTCATCGTCCACCCCAAGTTGTTTTCCCAGATGAGCAGGCTCCGATGCACAACCACGTACGGTTCCTCTTCTCACCCCGCATCGAAATAGGCCTCTGCATGCAGGTTAAGATCGACGGTGAGAGGATGGTCGGTGAACCAATGGAAATGAAGGTTGTCGATCAGCAACCCGACGAGATGACTCCCTACGAGCGACTCATCGGTGATGCCATCCAAGGAGATCAGGCCCTCTTTGCTCGTCAGGATGTGGTTGAGGAGGGATGGCGTATTGTGGAGAAAATCATCGGCAACTCTGTTCCCGTTCATCCCTACAAGAAGGGAACCTGGGGGCCGGAAGAGGTCAATGATGTCCTTCTTCCTTCGGGCGGATGGCATGGCCCGCAGGTGTGAAAACAGGCTGAAGGCTGTCGTTGCATAGAGTTAAAGAATGAGACGCCTCGGGCTTGTTTCGCTGGTGTTGCTTCTTTTTTTGCCCTCCTGCTCGCGAAAGGAAACAACAGGCTTGTTCTCAGATTCCAAGCCCCTTGTAGTGGGCATGGATCTCTCCTACCCTCCATTTGAGACCATTAATGCCGAAGGTAAGCCCTCGGGTATCAGTGTCGATCTTGCCCATTCGCTTGGGGAGTCGCTGCATCGACAGGTGAGGATTGAGAGCATTCCTTTCACGGGATTGATCCCTTCATTGCTCACTGGGAAAATTGATCTGATCCTCTCATCAATGACCGATACCGCAGAGAGGGAGAAGACGATTTCCTTCTCCGATCCTTATCTGAAAATCGGTCTTTCTCTTCTTGCCGCGAAGAAGAGTTCTCTCTCGGGTTGCAAGGATCTTGATCAATCGGGCCGGACTTTTGCCGTTCGCCAAGGAACCACTGCTCAGGTATGGGCTCAGGAAAACCTGAGGCTGGCCAAAACCCTGGTTCTCGACAAAGAGTCCTCCGCCGTCTTGGAGGTCGTTCAGGGAAAGGTTGATGGATTTCTGTATGACCAGATGAGTGTTTGGAAGAATCAGCAGGAGCATCCAGCCGAGACGATTGCCTTACTGGAACCCCTTCAGAGCGAGTCCTGGGCCATCGGCTTACGACCAGGCGACACGGAACTGCGTGAGCAGGTGAATCGCTTTATCAAGTCCTTCCGGGAGTCGGGGGGATTTGAGCGTCTGGGCAATCTCTACCTAAGGGATCAGAAAGAGGCTTTTACCAAAGCCGGAATACCTTTTTACTTTTGAACAACAAGCACTCATGAAAACAGCACTCCTCTTCTCCGGTCAAGGAGCTCAATCGGTAGGCATGGGCAAAGACCTTGTTTCCCGCTTCCCCGTTGCAGCCGATCTTTTCAACAAGGCTGATCGCCTTCTCGGTTATTCTCTCTCTGCAACTGCCTTTGAAGGGCCTGCTGATGAGTTGACGCGCACTTCTATCTGCCAACCTGCGCTCTATGTGCATGGCTTGGCTACGTTGACCGTCCTTAAGGATGCCTGCCCTGATCTTTGCTTCGATGCGGCGGCGGGCCTCTCGCTTGGGGAGTTCACAGCGTACTCCGCGGCGGGAGCCTTTGATTTTGAAACCGGCCTGAAGCTTGTCGATCAGCGCTCACGATTCATGCAGGAAGCCTGCGAGGCGAGCGAGGGGGGGATGGCAGCCATCATTGGCGCCGATGAGCAGGGGGTCCGGAATCTTGCGGCGGCCGCAGATGTCGATGTCGCCAATTTTAACAGCCCGGGGCAGATCGTCATCTCCGGAGAGAAGTCAAAGATCGCCTTGGCCGTGGGCATGGCCAAGGAATTCGGCGCCCGCAAAGCGGTCGAGTTAACGGTGGCGGGGGCCTTCCACTCACGGCTCATGGAGCCCGCTTACCAGCGACTCCGTGCCGTTCTGGAGGAGACTCCGATCGTGATGCCTCGGATCAAGGTCGTCAGTAATGTGGATGCCCTTCCGGCAGAGTCTCCCGATGGCATCCGTAAGTCACTTGCTGATCAGGTCACAGGCTCTGTCTGTTGGACCGCCAGTATCGAGTACATGATCGATCATCTCGGCATCACTCGTTTCCTAGAATTGGGGCCGGGAGGGATTATTGCAGGACTCGTGGGTCGGATCCGGAAGGGGACCGAGGTGATTAGTATCTCGGATGTTGTCTCGCTGGAATCCACCCTTCCCCTTCTTCGATCATAGATCAGCGAGAGAGAACTGCTTGTTAAGCAACCCAAGAAAAATAACTTTCCAAGCATGATCACAATTCTGGCATTTGGAATGCCTGCAGCCCCCGAATGGATTTTCATCGGGATTCTGGCCCTTGTCCTCCTAGGACCAAAAAAGCTTCCCGAACTCGCGCGAGGACTTGGCAAGGCTCTCGGTGAGTTGCAGAAGGCCAAGGAGGACTTTCAGCGCGAGATCACCGGTGTCCCACCGGTACCGAAGATTGAGATACCCTCTGGCAAGGTCGCCCAGTCTGGGCATACGGATGCTATTTCAGAACTAACCGGAAACTTATCGGCATCGACCACCTCTGCTGAAGTTTCAATGGGAAAAAAGACCCAGGAGAATCACGTTCCTGTCACTAGTTCAGAACGAAGCAACTGAGTGGAGGTAGTTTCGGAAAAAGTCCGCATTTGGACTCGTTAAAGCTTTTTCCGTTTTGAAAGAAGTAAAAAGGTTCCGGCAATCGAAATCCACTCGGTAAATATTTGAATGGAATTGCGACAAAGTTGGATCCGCCGCAGTCAATGCCACTGCTGGGAAAAGACCACTCTGGCTCAGGGCAAATTTTTTGAGCTGCCGACTCCACTCATCGGAAGGAATTCGTGTTATGCTGGAATTCTCAGCTAGTGCCTTTTGGATCAGATCAGACCAAGCAAGCGGGGGAAATGGTGTGAGATGATATATATTCGGATAACTTGAAGTGAGAAGGGAGAGGCGAACAACAATTTCCGCACCTAAATCAACAGGTAGATATGTAAGCAAAAAATCTATTTCGGGAGCCAAGGAGGTTTTGATCACCGCTTTAAGAAGTTGTTCAATCTGTCCCCTTGGATTGCAACTGGAAGAGTAAAAGTCTCCAAGAAGATAGGGGAGGCGGAGGATCCTAACAGGAAGCCCGGTTGCAACGGCATTTTCGCAGAGACGTTCGGCCATCCACTTTGATTTTGCATATCCGGAATACCTGCTCATGAATTTTGGATGAAGTCCTGCAAGCGGTTTTTCAAAAACGACGAGCAATGCTGCCGATATTGTGAAGAAGGTTCTCATTAGAAACTACCACGCCCTTTGGATTGCCAGTTGAGCCCGAGGTATATTGAAGAAAAAGAGGATCTGATGGACTACGTGGGAGGCCGATCGCTTCCAGGTGATTGGATCCATCGAGATGGTCAACTGCTATCCAGATCAGTTGTTTCAGGGGAGAATCTTCCGTAATCCTAGACATTAATGCTTCTGAAACCGCTTGGGTACAGAGGAGGATGCGAGCACTGGAATCGATAGCAACTCTCTCTAGTCCTGAGAGAGATTGCTTCGCCCGCGGAATACTTAGAGGAACAGCAGGAAAACCAGCCAGAGCACAACCGAGAAATGCTTCGATGAACTCTAGGCCTGGAGGAAACAATAAAAGAACATTGCCGACCGAGTTGCCATGCTTAAGCAGTTCTGCGGCAATGCATGAAGCGGACAAGTATAGATTCCGATACGATAAAGAGTTCTCTACTTCATCGGTTTTCAAGAATGTGTAAGCCGTGGCATCCGGTTTGTGGGAGGCATGAGAGGAAATAATATCCCTTAGAAGTCCGTAGCGAGGGTGGGAAAACATATCTGTATACTACGCTTAAATAAGTATGAAACGATTGGATTCATTAGAGAATCGCAATCATTTAAAAAGCGTAAAAAGTTTATAAGACTTCCAACTGCTTGCCCAGATCGGGCCTAAAGAACAAGTATTTCCGGAGGGTGTAATAACCCTCCGGAAACGTGCAGTTAGAACTAGAGAAGTGTCAGATATTCCTCAATGTACTGGTGACTAGGATCACCCATCACGGTGATTTTGGTTTCCTGGGTTCCATCCACAACACATTCGTTCAACTGATCGCGGAGTTTGTTCAACTCGGCATCGGCCTTGAGGTTATTAATTTCTTGAATCATTACATCGAATGTCGGGTATGTAGCCACGAAATTTAATTCACGGGTACGTCCAAAGATAGTCGATGTTAGGTAGACATTGATTCCCTTCGACTTAAGATAATCGACGGTTTTGTGTGCCAAGGCAAAGGCCTCGTCAAACTTACTGGCTTTTGCAACAGCGCTTTTAGTTTTGATGTACATTAATTTTTATTGAACAGAGGTTGTCGCCACAACTCACTAGAATTAGGGACGATTTTTCTTATTATCATATCACTAGTGTCCGGTTAAGAGGGTGATTGGATTTTGTTGATTGTTCAAGATGAGTGAGTTGCGATTCAAAATGGATGTGAGGGATTTGAACTTGGAAGGTCGTTTGGTGACGATCTGCGCCCATGAACACTGGCCGCTA